>NZ_JASJWR010000007.1:0-129863 GCF_035019065.1 Actimicrobium sp. CCI2.3
CGGATCACAAAGCGTATCAGTGACTGCAAACAGTACATGCGGTGCAATGCCCTGCGGTTATTGCACCCTACGGCAGGTTGTCGTGGCTGCGGTTGCGGTTCGTCGTTTTCGGCGTAATCGTTTTCGGATTTTTGAGCGGACCGGACAGACCGATCAATCGTAGGGTGCAATAACCGAAGGGCATTGCACCTGCTGCAAGGACGAGTGCCAAGAGCAGTTCATCGCGGATCACAAAGCGTATCAGTGACTGCAAACAGTACATGCGGTGCAATGCCCTGCGGTTATTGCACCCTACGGCAGGCTGTCGTGGCTGCGGTTGCGGTTCGTCGTTTTCGGCGTAATCGTTTTCGGATTCACGAGCGGACCGGACCGCCCGATCAATCGTAAGTTGTCGTGGCAGCGGCCTGCCTGCCGTTACAACTTCAAGCTCTGCGCCCAGATCAGCGCCGCCATATGCGCTTCATTGACCTGACTGGCGCTGATGAACAGCGCCTCGGCCAGCGGACCGGCCGACCCGTTATCTTTCTCGCAGGCCTCGGCCAACGCCAGAAAAGGTCCGAAGATCCCTTCGCGCGTCAACAGCGCCTGCGTGACTGCCTCGGAAAGCTGAATGCTATCGAGGACGTCCTCCATCGGGACACCGAGCAGCAGATCGAGCAACGAGAACATGCCGGCAACAAAGAGATTCTCAGCTTCGGCACGTGGCAGAAAACTCTGCCCGAGCAATTCGGCAAACCGGCCGCGCACGATGGCAGTCTGCATCAGGACCGGCGATTGGTTGCTGCTGCCAGCGGTCGCCAGCAACACGGACAGCCAGCGGTACAGCGGCGAATAACCCAGCATTGTCACTGCATGACGCAACGACTGGATTTCGGTGCCCAATCCGAAACCGGCCGAGTTAATGTAGCGCAGCAGTTTGTATGACAAGCCGGCGTCGCGCTTGAGCACGCCCTCAAGCAGGCGCACGTCGGCGTTCTTGCGCACCATGTCCATCAATTGCAGAATCATCGCCTGGGCAGGGTTGAGCTTGCCGACGATCGCACCGGGACGCGGACTCAAAAAGAGGTTGCCGACGAAAGCATCCATGCCCAGCGATGAGCTCGCCTGAAAATCCGGCCAGGTGCGAACGCCGCGCGCCACCATGTGGTTTGACGACTCTTTGAGCGACGCATACAGCCGTGTGTGTGCCAGAAAATCCGCGCTGTCAAAACAGATTTCAATATGGCTCGCTAACGGCAGCAAGGCCTTGTCCTGGCCACCCAGATCCGCATCGCACAACATGATGCCGAAGCCCGCGCTGCGCGCAAACTTGATGTCGTCGAGTGCCGACTCCTCATCAAGAAAAGCCCGGTCGATGGACAGCACGGTATTGTCTGGTGATAGCGACGCCAGCACACCGGAGCGCAAGGTCTCCGGTGTGGCAGTGAGGAACAACATCGAGCCCGCCATCAGATAACCGCGCTCCGGATGCGTGAATCGCTCACCGGCGAATGCCGCCAGCGCCTGCAGGTCCATCTCGCTTACCGGGAACGACGCGCCATCGGCTCCCTGCCAGCTCAATGCATAGCCAAGCACCTTGAGCGTCGGATCAAGCAATGGTTCACGAACGATGAAATTGACGTCTTGCATGGAGAGACTTTATACGAAAGGAATAAAAATCCGCTTCTTGCGGACCACCCGGACTACCCGGATCATCCGTCAGAAGCCCAGACTGTCGAGCAAATCATCGACCTGACTCTGGTCGGCGACGACATCGTTATTACCGACAGGGTTGATCTGCGGGCCATTGAGCAGGCTGTTGTCGATCTCGCGTTTGACCTCGGCCGGCGAATAATCCACCAGCAGTTGCACCAGTTGCTGTTCCAGTCCGTGCGCCAGTTCGGTCACTTTCTTGATCACCTGGCCAGTCAGATCCTGAAAATCCTGCGCCATCATGATCTCTAACAAGTGCGCATGCGTCGCAGCAGTGGCCAGCTGCGTGGTCGCCAGATACGCCATCGTGCGCGCGGCATCTTCGCGATAGCGCGCTTCGGAAAACGGCGCGTCGAGCGTGGCTTGCCACTGCGCGGTCAAGCCCTTTGCGCCGACACCAATCTGGTCCTGCAACGGATTGGCGGCATCGGTGGCGTTGAGCACTTTCTGGGCGGCCTGCTCGGTCATTTTTGCGACGTAGTCAAGCCGGTCGCGGGCATCCGGGATGTCATGCGTGGCGCGCTCCATCAGCTTGTCGAAGCCGAGTCCGCGCAGGCTGTCATGCAGGCTGCGCGTCATCTGGCCGACGCGCACCAGTACTTCATCGTGCTTGATGATGGTCGACGATTCCTCTGCCAAAGAGCTGGAGGTAGTCACTTCAGGCTCCGACTTTTTCAAGCTTTTCAAAAATTTTCTTTAACTTTTCATCGAGCGTGGCGGCAGTAAATGGCTTGACGACGTAACCGTTGGCACCCGCCTGCGCTGCGGCAATGATGTTTTCTTTTTTAGCTTCGGCCGTCACCATCAGGACAGGCAACTTCGCCAGCGCCGGGTCGGCACGTATGTGTTGCAGCATCGTCAGGCCATCCATGACTGGCATGTTCCAGTCGGAGACCACGAAATCGAACTGTCCGGCACGCAGCTTGGCCAATCCCATCGCGCCATCTTCGGCTTCGTCGACATTGGTATAGCCCAGTTCCTTGAGCAGGTTACGAACGATGCGACGCATCGTGGAAAAATCGTCAACGACGAGAAATCGGGTATTTGGACCGGCCATAAGTTACTCCATCAATTCTTGTTTATATTGGGATCCGAGTCTGACCCTAAGTTGCATTATGCACGGATCCATCTTGGCTTTCACCTGCGAACTGCGTATCAGACCCGTAATGCACGACTACTGTGGGCTGCAAGATAACCGAGTACTTTCCCCGGCAAGTCCAGCAACGGAGCAACTTCATCGGCAGCCCCGACAGCGATGGCTTCGCGTGGCATGCCGAAGACCACGCAACTGGCTTCGTCCTGCGCAAAATTGTACGCGCCTGCCTGTTTCATTTCGAGCATGCCAAGTGCGCCATCCTTGCCCATCCCGGTCAGGATCACCCCGACAGCGTTCTTGCCAGCATTAACGGCCACCGAGCGGAACAGCACATCGACCGATGGCCGATGGCGATTGACTGGCGGGCCCTGATCGAGCCTGGTCATGTAGTTGGCCCCACTGCGTGCCAGCGACAGATGCGAGTGACCCGGCGCGATGTACGCATGGCCCGGCAGGATGCGCTCGCCACCGGCCGATTCGACTACCGATATCTTGCACAGGCCATCAAGACGCTGCGCGAACGAGCGCGTAAATCCCTCGGGCATGTGCTGCGTGATCAGGATTCCGGGACAGTCAGAGGGCATGCGCAACAGGAATTCCTTGATCGCTTCGGTGCCGCCGGTGGAGGCACCGATGATGATCAGTTTTTCGCTACTGATGAAGGTATTGCCGACCTGCGGCAATGGTCGTCCGGCCTGCGCCACGGTACCGGGTGCCGGCAACACGCGCGCCTTGATGTGCGCCTTCGATGCGGTGCGGATCTTCTCGCTGATCATCTCGGTGTAATCGCGCATGCCGTCCAGAATCGCCAGCTTGGGCTTGGTGACAAAATCGATTGCACCCAATTCAAGTGCACGCATGGTAATTTCGGAACCGCGCTCGGTGAGCGACGACACCATCAGCACCGGCATCGGTCGCAGCCGCATCAACTTTTCCAGAAAGTCGAGGCCATCCATGCGCGGCATCTCGACGTCGAGCGTGAGCACGTCCGGATTGGTCTGCTTGATGAGCTCGCGCGCGACGATCGGGTCCGGTGCCACGCCGACGACTTCCATGTCCGGCTGGCTGTTGATGATCTCTTTCATCACGCTGCGGATCAACGCCGAATCATCGACGATCAGTACCTTGATTTTCATGTTGTTCCTTTCACCTAAAACAGATCGACGTCACCAGAGATAGGAGCCGATTGCAACCGGCTGGCATAGTCCTGCTCGCGATTGACCAAGGTATTGTTGTTGAGTTGCTTGAGTTTTTTGACCAGTACCTTGCCGCTGCGCGGAAAGTAGTAGACCTTGCGCGGATGGATGTCGTTGAGGTCTTCCGCGACGACGCGGATGCCTTCCATTTTCAGATACTCGCGCACGAATTGCGCATTGCGCTCGCCGACATTGATCGCAATGAAACCGCGCAGGACGTTGCCGCCACCGAACACCTTGGCTTCGAGATTTTCACGCCGTGCGCCAGCTTTCAGCAATTCATTGATCAGCACTTCCATCGCGTAGGTGCCGTACCGCATCGAGGCCGAGACCGGACTATCGATGTCGGTGCCGCCATAGGGCAGCATGAAATGATTCATGCCGCCGATGCCGCTGACCCGATCGCGAATGCAGGCCGACACGCACGAGCCGAGCACCGTGACGATCAGCATATCCTTGGGTGTAAAAAAATACTCACCCGGCAGAATCTTGGCCGCATCACAGTCGAAGGTGCGGTCGAAATAGACATTGGTCGCAAATTGCTCTTGATTGACTTTTTCCATGTTGGTCACGCGTGGCGCACTGCGCTGCGCCCTTTCAATCCGGGTTGGTCATCGAGTTCGTAGACAGTCTTTCCACGCAGCTTGAATGCATCCGACACATACAAAAAGTTCTCGGAATGGCCGGCAAACAGCAACCCATCGGGCTTCATCAGCGGGGCGAAACGCGTCAGTATTTTGCCTTGCGTCGGTTTGTCGAAATAGATCATCACGTTGCGGCAAAAAATCGCATCGAACGGACCCGGCAGCGGCCAGTCCGCTCCCAGCAAATTGAGCTTCTTGAAGGTCACCAGCTGCCGCAATTCCTGACGCACCCGCACCATGCCGTCCTGCTCGCCCTTGCCGCGCTGGAAAAAACGCCGGGCGCGTTCGGGCGACATCTTGTCGAGCCGGTCGGCGGTGTAGACACCGTTGGCGGCCGTGTTGAGGACATTCGTGTCGATATCGGTGGCGACGATGCGCACCGGCGGCGTGAGCGTATTGAACACTTCGCACGCCGTCATCGCCATCGAATACGGCTCCTCGCCGGTCGAACTGGCCGAGCACCACAGATCGATCTGGCCACTGCGCCCTTTCAGGTGATCGGCCAGGATCGGGAAGTGATGCGCTTCGCGGAAGAACGACGTCAGGTTGGTTGTCAGCGCGTTGGTGAAGGCTTCCCATTCGTCGGCATCACGACCGGCTTCGAGATCGTCGAGATAGGTGACAAACGACGTGATGCCGGTTGCGCGCAAGCGGCGCGCCAAACGGCTGTAGACCATTTCCTGCTTGCTCTCGGCCAGCGCAATGCCGGCCTTCTGATAGATCAGCGAGCGCACGCGCTCAAAATCACGTGTGGTGAAATCGAATTCCTTGCTGGAGTCTTGCCTGGTAGCCGGGATGGTTTTCAATTTTTCTTCCGGTAATTTTTAATGATTCTGGGCTGACCGGTAACCAATCCGGAAGCCCCCCCAATGCTTGCCACCGACGAGGATGGGTGCCGACAAGTCGTGCATGACTTCACCGGTGTCGCGCTTGTACGTCTGCAGCAGAAACGCACTGGTACTGCCACCGCAACGCTTGCCGGTGCGATCCGTAAAAATGCGTTTGGTACGGTTGTTGATCAGGTCAACGTCGTAATCACCGGTGAGCACCTGTGAAAATTTCTTGTTGTGGGTCGGAAAATAGCCATTGCTATCGACCGCCCCGGCGTAGGCCAGTTGCGGCATCGCTTGCAACAGCGCTTCCTGAATGGGCGGAAAAGCGCGGTCGGTATAGGCATCGAACTGACTGCTGTGCTTGGGCGGATTGGTGCGTGGAATGGCCACGTAATGGCGATCAAACAGCGCTTCGCGCGTAATCTGTCCCTGTGCAATGGCCTTGTCCATGAGCGCGCCGATCTCGCTGGCCGCAAGCTGTGCGGCAATGCGGATCGCATCATGTTGCGTCACCGCCTGCGATTGCGAGAGCGCGTCAAAAATGGTTTCACCCCGTTCCGACAAGCGCATCGCTGCCGTGATCGCCCCCGGCAAATCGGCCTCGGTTGAAATCATGCTGTCACGGATGTCAGCGATCGCGCTACTGACCTCACGACTGGTACCGACCTGTTCGCGCGACGCCGCTGCAATCTGGCGCACTTCCTCTTCGGCGCTGGTAGCCGCACGCTCGATATTGACCAGCGACAGATTGACCACCCCCACTTCGACGGCAGCACCGCTGACCCGCCGGTTCAGGGCCGTCATGCCGTTGGCTGCGAGCAGCGCCTGCTGGTTAATTTCGCGCACCATCGTGCCGATTTCACCGGTCGCCAGATGCGTGCGCTGCGCCAGTTGTCTTACCTCGCCGGCCACCACCGCGAAGCCACGTCCGTGTTCGCCGGCACGGGCGGCTTCGATGGCCGCATTGAGCGCCAGCAAATTGGTTTGTGCCGCAATCTGGTTAATCACTTCCGTGATGGTAGAAATCTGGCCGGATTTTTTTTGCAGGATGGCCATCAGTTCGGAGGCGGACAGCGCATCGGCTTCGGCCCGGTGGATTTCCAGCAGCACTTTTTCGGTTGCGGCGCGCGCGAGAACGCTTTCCTGGTGCACCTCGCCGGTCACTTCAAAAGCCCGCTCGGCATTGGCAGCAATCTGCTCGGTGGCACTGGCGCTTTGTCCGGCACTGACCGCAATCGCATCGGTGCTGGTGACATCGGCATCAATTTTTTTCTTGATGGATTCAATGAAAAACGCCGCCTCGGCAGCCCCGATCATGATGTGGTCGATCTCGTCGCCGATGCGCTGCGCAAAGACGGCACTGCCGTCGCGCCGCAGGTTAATGGCCGCTGCCACGCTCACGCCGGCAACCGAAGACAGGACGGCGATGAACACCGGCCCCAGCGCGGAACCGACCAGTTCTTGCAGCATCCAGGCTGACGCAAGAGCGACTCCCGCAGCAGCGGACAACCCTGTCAGGAAAGTGCGCACTGGCGCTCGGTTGGTCATCGTGATTCCTTGTAGGTGAATGACTGCTTCAAAACTGTTCCCATTCGTCAGCAGGTTGAACATTGCGTCGTGCTGGCTTCGCGGCGACGCTGACGAGGCGTGGCGACACGCGAGGTGAAACCCGAGGCGGCACCAGCGATGACACAGGCACTGCACCCTGTCGCAACTGGAACAACGCGACGGCCTGCATCAGTTCAACCGCCTGCTGCTGCATGCTTTCAGCGGCAGCCGAGGCCTGCTCGACCAGTGCCGAATTCTGCTGCGTCATTGCATCCATCTGGGTAATGGCCTGATTGACTTCAGCGATCCCCGCACTCTGTTCCTGGCTGGCCGCGGTGATCTCGCTCATGATGTCGGCGACCTGACGGACCGAGCCGACAATGTGCTGCATCGATTGACCGGCTTCATCGACCAGACGACTACCCGCCTCGACTTTATCGACCGAGTCGCCGATGAGGCTCTTGATTTCTTTTGCTGCGGCCGCCGAGCGTTGCGCCAGGCTGCGCACTTCCGAAGCCACCACGGCAAAACCACGCCCCTGTTCACCGGCACGGGCGGCTTCGACGGCGGCGTTCAGGGCGAGGATATTGGTCTGGAAGGCGATGCCGTCAATGACGCCGATGATGTCGACGATCTTGCGCGAGCTATCGGTTATCGATCCCATCGTCGCCACCACCTGACCCACCACCGCCCCGCCCTTGACCGCAAAGTCCGAGGCCGTCATCACGAGCTGGTTGGCCTGACGCGCGTTGTCGGCGTTTTGCCGTACCGTCGCAGTGAGCGTCTCCATGGAGGCCGCTGTCTGCTCAAGCGAACTGGCCTGTGACTCGGTGCGCGACGACAGGTCGGCATTGCCCGAGGCAATTTCACGCGACGCGGTCGTGATGGTATCGGTGCCCTGCTTGATGCGGCTGACGGTATCAATCAGGCGCGCTTGCATCGATCGCAGTGAATTGACCAGCTGGCCGGCTTCGTCGGGACCACCGACGTCGATATCGGCGCTCAGGTCGCCCGCCGCAATGGTGTCGGCGATCTGCGTGGCACGTTGCATGGGTTGCGTGATGCTGCGTGTAATCAGCAATGCGATCCCTACACCCAGCAACAACGTGACGATGCCGATGCCAAACATGCCCATTCGGGCACGGCTGTAATTATCCTGCGACGCGGCTATCGAATGACGCAGGTCAGCCTGTTCGGCCTCGACCAGCGTTGTCAACCCCGCATTCCATTTGGCATACAGCGGCATCAGGTCGGTTTTAAGTAGCGCTGATCCGTCGTAATAGTTTCCTTCGCCGATCAGTTTGCGGGCTCTGTCAATGAGCGGCAGGATCGGTGTTTTCAACAACGCGACCTGCTCTTGCGCTGCCTTGCTGACGGTACTGGAAGAGACTTCGGCAAGCACCTTTTCGGTGGCCGCATAGCGCGTCAGGATGTCGGTAGCGCGCTGGCTTTCGCGTTCGCCTTCGGCTCTGTCGGTCGGAGTTGCGACCTTGCGCAAGGCCAGTTCCAGACTGGCGCTGGCTTCACGCATGCCGATCGCGCTGGTCAGACTGACCACCTTGGTATCAACGAGCGCAACGGCTTCGGCACGCAGTTCGGTCATGCGCCACAAACCCAGCACCAGCAATGCCAGCGCTCCCAGTAAAACCAGTCCGAATCCCAGCGCCAGCCGGGTCCCTATCCGCACATTCGACAGGACTACCATCCGTTGTTTCCCCTTTTCGTGATCTTCAAAATTCTTCCCATTCACCGCCGCCAGCAGCCGCCTTGCGCACTGGCACAGAACGCGCCGCAGCAGGTAATGCCTTGCGCAGCGCGGGCGCGACGGCAACCGCGCGGGCCTGACCAGGTTGATCGAGCTTGAATAACGCGACGGCCTGCATCAGCACAACCGCTTGCTGCTGCAGGCTTTCGGCAGCTGCCGAGGCTTGTTCGACCAATGCCGAATTCTGCTGCGTCATTTCGTCCATCTGCGTAATGACCTGATTGACTTCGGCAATGCCCGCACTCTGTTCCTGACTCGCCGCCGTGATCTCGCTCATGATGCTGGCGACGTGCTGCACCGAGCTGACTATTTCCTGCATGGTCCGGCCGGCTTCTTCGGCCAGACGGCTGCCAGTGTCAACTTTGCCGACCGAGTCGCCGATGAGACTCTTGATTTCTTTTGCAGCAGCCGCCGAACGCTGCGCAAGGCTGCGTACTTCCGACGCCACCACGGCGAAACCACGCCCCTGCTCGCCGGCGCGTGCCGCCTCGACCGCCGCGTTCAAGGCGAGGATATTGGTCTGGAACGCAATGCCATCAATGACGCCGATGATGTCGACGATCTTGCGCGAGCTGTCGGTAATCGAACTCATCGTACTGACCACTTGTCCGACCACCGTACCGCCACGCAGCGCCACGCTCGCCGCCGAGATCACCAGCTGATTGGCCTGCTGCGCATTGCCGGCATTCTGGCGCACGGTTTCGGTCAGTTCTTCCATCGACGAGGCGGTCTGTTCCAGCGAACTGGCCTGCGACTCGGTGCGCGACGACAGATCGGCATTGCCGGACGCGATTTCACGCGAGGCGACTTCGATGGTTTCGGTACCGCTGCGCACCTGCGTGACGATGCGCAGCAAGTTGCCGCTCATTGCCTGCAATGCCTTGAGCAGATCAGTGATTTCGTCACGTCCGGTGACGTCGGCAGTGTGGGAATCGAGCTCGCCATCAGCGACCCGGCGGGCAATTGTGACGGCCTGCTGCAACGGCGTGGTGATGCTGCGTGTGATGACCCATGCCAGCAGTGCACCGATGGCTAATGCCACGACACCACTGAACAACTGCCATTGCATCAGACGCAGATCACCCGCGGAGGCCTCTGCCATGACCTGATGCGTCGCGCTTTGCTGAAGCTCGACGAGCTTGTTGATCTCGACGAGTGTCTTGCGATTCATCGGATCGATACTGCCGTTGATGATCTTGATCGCTTCTTCGCTATTGAACGCCATGGCCTGCCGCAAGACGTTTTTCAGCGGTGCGGCGAGTTCGTCATCGATGCGCGCGATGTCGGCGACGAGTTTCTTTTCGACGTCCGTCAGACCCAGCGCAGTCAATCCGTCACGTGCCTGCGCATACCGCTGGCGTTCGGCTTTGACGGTCTGATCATCTTTTTGCATCGCCGCCAGGTCGGACTGCAAACCGATATCGCGCATCGCGATGCCGCCCTCAAGCAGCGCATTTTTCATTGCGCCGGCCAGTTCGAGTTTGTGGTTGGCGGTCGCCAGACCGTCAACCAGTTGTCGCTTGTTACTCGCGTTGAAGACACTGCCCAACACGAGGGCGAGCACTAGAATGACCAGAATACTGCCGAAGCCAAGGGCTAACCGGCTTCCGATCCGCACGTTGCGCAAGTTCATTTCACGACTCCGGTTTAAAGGCACGACGCGGCAACGGGACCGCCGCAATACTCCGGCAGGGACTTGCTCAGGCAGCGATTTTCTCGATCAGGCCCATTTCAGACGACGACATCAGCTTGTCGATATCGATCAGGATCAGCATCCGTTCATCGAGCGTGCCAAGACCAATCAGGTAGTCGGTATTGAACGCCGTGCCCATCTCGGGAGCCGGTTTGATCTGCTCGGCCGACAAGGTGATCACATCGGACACGCTGTCAACTACCATGCCCATGACCCGGCCACCGATATTGAGAATGATGACGACGGTGAACTGGTCGTAGGTCGGCTCGCCAAGATTGAACTTGATGCGCATGTCGACGATCGGCACGATGATGCCGCGCAGGTTGACGACACCCTTGACGAATTCAGGTGCGTTGGCGATGCGGGTGACGGCTTCGTAGCCGCGGATTTCCTGCACTTTCAGGATGTCGATGCCGTACTCTTCCTTGCCCAGCGTGAAGGCGAGAAATTCGTTACCGGCGATGTCGGCGGTGGATTTTGCACCCAGGATCTGGGCGTTGATTTGTGCGGATTCTGACATGATGTTGTCCTTTAAGAAAAGATGGGTTCGTCGGTGTTATGACGACTGGAACGTAACAGGGCGGCGACATCAACGATCAGCGAAACACCGCCGTCGCCCAGGATGGTGGCACCAGAAATACCGGCCACCTTGCGGTAATTCGATTCGAGATTCTTGACCACGACTTGTTGCTGACCGACCAGGTCGTCGACAAACAGGCCAGCCTTGCGTCCTTCCGATTCGAGGATGACGACAATCCCTTCGGACGGATTGGTATAACGCGGTGCAATGCCGAACATCTGGTGCAACGGGATGAGTGGCAAGTATTCGCCACGCACCTTGATGACCTGGCCCTGTCCGCTGATTTCCTTGACGTCAACCGCACGCGGTTGCAACGATTCGACCACATAGCCGAGCGGCAGAATGTAGACCTCGTCGCCGACACGGATCGACATGCCATCGAGGATGGCCAGTGTCAGCGGCAGCGCGATCGAAATCGTCGTCCCAAAACCCTTGGCCGAACGGATGTCGACGACACCGCCCATCGCGGTGATGTTGCGCTTGACGACATCCATGCCGACACCGCGACCCGATACATCGGTGACGATGTCGGCCGTTGAAAACCCGGGTGCAAAAATCAGTTGCCAGACTTCCGGATCGGTCATGTCATCGGACACGGGCAGACCGTTTTCGGCCGCCTTCCGGAGAATGCGTTCACGGTTGAGTCCGCCGCCATCATCGCTGACTTCGATGACGATATTGCCGCCCTGGTGACCTGCCGATAACGACAGGCGACCGGTCTCGCTTTTGCCACCAGCGAGCCGGATCGCAGGCGTTTCGATGCCGTGGTCAATGCTGTTGCGAACCAGGTGCGTCAGCGGATCGACAATGCGTTCGATCAGGCCCTTGTCCAGTTCGGTGGCCGCGCCGACGGTGACGAAGTCGACCTTCTTGCCCAGCTTGGTGGCGAGGTCGCGCACCATGCGCGGAAAGCGCGCGAAGACGTAGTCCATCTGCATCATGCGAATCGACATCACGGCTTCTTGCAGGTCGCGGGTATTGCGGGTCAATTGCGACACGCTGTCGAGCAGACGTTCATGTTTCATCGGGTCGAGCGTGTCGGTACGCTGCTCGATCATGGCCTGGGTAATGACCAGCTCTCCCACCAGGTTGATCAGCTGATCGACCTTTTCGATACTCACGCGTATCGAGCTGGCTTCGGCCGAGGCCGTCTTTTCATTTTCGCGCCGCTGATGGGCGCGTTTGTCGGAGTCGCCCGTGCTCTGACCGGCCAGCGCATCGTGCTGCGATTCGGTCAATGCCAACGGTGCGGGCTCATGCTCGATGGCGGCTTCCGCCGGCGCGTCGGTTTTGCCCTGCGGTACAAACGGCGCAAAGAAACCGTAGCCCTGCCTGGCTTCCTGTTCCTGCAGTGTGCTGGGCACAGCGGGTATCAAGTTACCAAAACGGCTGTCGATCGGCTCGAAAAAACCATAGCCGAGTTCGGCATCGCTGGCACTGGCTGGTGCCGGCAGCAAGGTGATTTTCAAGGCATCGGGATCGAGCACGAACGAGCACAGCGCAATGATGTCGTCAACTGATTCGTTGGTTGCCAGTTCGAAGACGGCGCGCTGATCGGGCAAGTGCGAACGCACGATGAAACCGAGCAAACCGAGTTCGGCAGCCAGCGCGTCGGTGTCACGTTCGCTGATGACAGGCAGCTCGATATGAAAGCGATGAGCGTAGTCACCGTCCGGCTTGACGGCTATGGCGAGTGGCACCACCTGAACGGGTATCGGCCTATGCACTTCCGATAGCGACTGCAACAGCATGCGGATATCGCCGACTGCCTCGAGATCGACAACCGAACCGAGCCGGTGCCCGTCGAGCTGCATCTTGAGGATGTCCTTGGCGGCCAGAAAGGCTTCGACATGCTCTGCTGTCAGCAAGGTTTCGCCTTTGCGGATACGGTCCAGCAGCGTTTCGAGTACGTGCGTGACTTCACCGAGATCGGTGATGCCGAATGTCGAGGCACCGCCCTTGATCGAATGCGCTGCCCGAAAAATCGCGTTCAAGTCTTCCGGATCAGGATTGCTGACGTCGACCGCGAGCAGCAGTTTTTCCATTTCCGCTAGCAGTTCTTCCGTTTCTTCGAAGAACACCTGAAAAAATTGCCCCATGTCGATCGTCATTGCAGCGCTCCGTAAAACCGTGATGTTTGCGCGAGCGAGGCAACTGCACTCCCGCGCCACTGTGAAGGAAACGGCATGGTCAGCCAATCACCTTCTTGACCACTTCGGTGAGACGCTGCGGATCGAACGGCTTGACCAACCAGCCGTTGGCACCCGCTGCCCGGCCCTTGGCCTTCATTTCGTCGCTAGCTTCGGTCGTCAGCATCAGGATGGGAACGCGCTGATAACTCGGCAGTGCACGCAACGAGCGAATCAGCGTCAGGCCATCCATACGCGGCATGTTCTGATCGGTCAGCACCAGATCGAAGGCCTGCGTGCGGGCCTTGTCGAGCCCATCCTGGCCATCGACGGCCTCGGTCACCAGATATCCGGCGGCCTTAAGACTGAACACCACCATTTGCCTGAGTGAACCTGAGTCGTCCACTGCGAGTATCGATTTTGCCATTTGTGCTCCGCTATGCTGTTGCTGCGTTCGTTGTGAGGAATGTCGCGGCACCACCGTTACCCGGTGGATCGCCACGCTTTAAAATAATTCGATATCGCCTGATTCCATGTGGGTCTGTCTGACCGCCTTGCGCAATTGCGCATCCTCCAGCAAAACGCGGCAAGTGGCCACCTCATTGCTGGCGATGGTCAGTTGCGTGGTCACCTCATCGGCAGACGCGTCCGGGCCAATCGCCGTAGCCGTCTCGCCAAGCACGTCGATCATGCCCCGCAAGCTGCTCACATGGCCGAGTGTGCGTTGAAGCAGCTGGCTGGTCATGTCCTGAAACTGCAATCCGGTGACAGCGGCATTGACGTGCCGGTCAATCTCGTTCTGCAGCCCTTGCAGATGTTCCCGTTGCTCGTAACCAATCGCCCCGTGATGCACCAGGTGCACAATGGCATCCTGCTGAACGCTGATGACAGCATGAATAGACATGAAACTCGCGCCCAGTTTGTCGATCGCCTCGGTCAGCAACAATGCGGTTTGCGCCAGATCGGTCTCGACTTCAGCAAGGTGACCGGCGCCTTGACGGGACACCGCATCGAGCAATTGTCGGATCTGCTGCCCCAACGGACTATCCTGCCTCATCACGATGTTCTCCCGGGACTCAAACTGACTCATCGCGGCACAGTTGCAGCGGGGGATGGCGCACGGGCCGGTGCCGGAGCCGGGGAACCCGTTAGATCAGACGGACCGGTTGTTACTTCGGCACCGTCTTCGTCGCCACTGACCACATTGACCGCACGCGCACCTTCACGCGAAGCGGCATCTTCTGCCTTCTTGTTCATGACGATAATGCTGATGCGGCGATTGATCGGGTTGAATGGATTTTCCTTGTCGTACAACACTGCGGAGGAAAGCCCAACCACCCGCAGCACCTTGCTTTCGTTCATGCCACCAAAGATCAACTCTTTGCGTGAAGCATTGGCGCGGTCTGCCGACAGCTCCCAATTGCTGTAGCCCTTTTCACCACTCGAATAAGTCGATGCGTCAGTGTGGCCTGACAGGCTGATCCTGTTGGGTACGTCATTGAGCGCGAAACCGATTTCGTGCAGGATTTCTTTCGTATAGGGCTGCAATTCAGCCTTGGCGGAAGCAAACATCGGCCTGTTCTGTTCATCGATAATCTGGATGCGCAGACCTTCACTGGTGATGTCGAGTAGCAGTTGATTCTTGAATTTGTTGAGCATCGGGTTCGACTCGATCAAGGCTTCTATTTTTACTTTCAAGGCTTTTAGCTGACCGGCTTCGGCTTTCTCCAGCGCTTTTTCGAGATCTGACTGAGAAGCCTTGATGTTGTAGGTTTTTTTCGGGGCGACGGTTTCGCCCCGCTTGACCTGACCATCCTTGCGCGTCAGGTCCTGGCCACCACCTTGAATAACGCTGGAACTGTCTCCCGAACCCGAACCGCCACCCATTGCCACCGTCAGAGGCGTCTGGAAATACTGGGCAATACCACTCAAGCTACCTTTGGCGGTCGATCCAAGCAGCCACATCAACAGGAAAAACGCCATCATCGCTGTGACGAAGTCCGCATAAGCAATTTTCCACGCGCCACCGTGATGCCCGCCAGCAACTTTCTTGATGCGTTTGACGATGATGGGTCGCGTACCTTCGTCAGCCATGATGTGCCTCGCCGCGTGATGTCATTACTCGCCCGATTACTTGGATTTCGATTGCTTGATGTGCTCTTCTAGCTCACCGAAGGTTGGCCGCTCAGTCGAAAACAAGACTTTGCGTCCGAACTCGATAGCCAGGGCCGGTGCATAACCGTTAAGACTTGCCAGCAATGTCACTTTGATGCACTGATAAATTTTGGTGGACTCGTCCAGCTTTTGCTCAAGCAAACTGGCCAGCGGACCAACGAAACCATATGCGAGCAAGATACCGAGAAACGTTCCGACCAACGCATGGGCAATCAGCATGCCAAGTTCGGCCGGCGGCAAGCTGACTGATTCCATTGTGTGCACTACGCCCATCACCGCAGCAACAATACCGAACGCCGGCAGACCGTCACCGAGTTTGGCAATGCAGTGCGCAGGCACGGCACCTTCGTGATGATGCGTTTCGATTTCGTTATCCATCAGATTCTCGATCTGGAATGCATCCATGTTGCCAGACACCATGAGGCGCAAATAATCGGTGATGAATTCGACCACGTGATGGTCATGCAAGATGCTCGGATACTTGCTGAAAATTGGACTTTCTTCCGGTTTCTCGACATCACCTTCAATCGACATCAAACCTTCTTTACGTACTTTTGTCAGTATCTCGAACATCAGCGACATCAAATCCATATACAAGGATTTGGTGAACTTCGATCCTTTAAAAAGGGTCGGCAGTGCTTGCGCTGTCGCTTTCATGGCCTTGACATTATTGCCCACAAAAAAGGCACCGAGCGCACCGCCGCCAATCATCAATAGCTCCAGCGGTTGCCACAATGCGGCAAGATGACCGCCGGCCAAGGCGAACCCGCCAAACACCGACAGCATGACAACGACATATCCAATGATAACTAACAAGCAGTTACTCCAGTCGACACCGACGACGACATCCGTCCGGCTGTTTAAAATTCATGTTTTGAAATCGACGCTACCAGTGACAGCGACAGAAAATCAAAAAAAATGATCGGGAATTAGCGCCTTTTACTAAAACCAAAACTACGAGTCAAACTCGCTGAGAATTTATCACAGGTAACAGTTCAACTGAGAGAAGCTGCACGATTTTAAGGTCAAAAGAGCAGAAACAAAATGGAACGTTAATGGAATGTTATTTAAGTGGGGTTATCAAGACACAATTTATGCTGTCTTTCCCACAACAAAATCACTGCTTGCGCCAGACATACAAATAAGGTCCATCTTTGATCGGTTGATACATCTCGTCTGCGGTCTGACCCTCGATCGCAAATTCGTAACTAATTAGCAATGAACCGACTGGCATTTCTGCCTGGAACTTAAGCCATAGCGGCGACATCGCTACAGGCGACAGGTAAGCAAACACAACATCGAAGCGTGATAAGTCAAGTAATTGATAGTCGCCGCGCAAGAAGTGTGCAGGATTGCTGCGCAGGCGCGCGCGCAGCAGGCTAAGTAACCACGGAAGAGGTGCCAGTTCGATGCCATAAAATTCACTCTCCGGGTGACGCTTGGCGAGGTTAAGCACCAGTCCGCCAAGCCCGCTACCGATATCGATGCCGCGTAGCGGACGTGCCGGCAGCAACTCACTCACCGCTTTCCAGACGCGCGGGCCTGACAGATACAAAGGGACTTGCGTGCGATAGGTGCTCCAGTAAAGGCTCAACATGAGTAAGAAAGCCAGCAAAAAAATCCATGGAGGCAATTGCCATCCAAGAACGATCACGAGCGCCGGCGCAAACAGCAACTGTATAAGCAACCACCATGACGCCAGATCACACCGGCGTGACAACAACGCTGCAACCAATCCTTGCAATATCGCCAGTAGCAATATGGGCAGCACCCACCCGATCGTTTTCCAAAGAATGGTCGCACCGAAAACGATGATGAAGAAAGAAAGAAATTGCAGACAAAGCGCCTGGACTGCAGGCGCCTTCAACGAGAGGGAGAGAGAATGAGACCTGAGTGGCAACACGAGTGTTCTTCGACGAGAAATACAGACCTGATCATCATGCCCACTAGGTTATACCGTGGCAACTGCGGCTTGCGCGGCTTCCTTGGCCTTGCGGGTTTTACCTGCCCGCGACGGCATGTGGCACAGCCCGCAGGTGTAGTCTGCGTTGAGATCGAGTTGGTGTACGACGAAGTGGCCACTACATTGGGTGCAGCACGCAGTGCTCAGCATTTTGCTGTCAAAAAAACGCACCAGCGTCCATGCACGGGTCAATGACAGTACTGGCTCCTCACCGCTTTCCGGGCCCATTTGCTCCAGGTACAGTTTGTACGCTTTGACGACGGCAACAATGCCCGTGATGTGGGCATGTTCTTGCAAAAATTTGTAGATATTGATGAACAACGACGAGTGAACGTTGGGTTGCCACGTAATAAACCAGTCTGTCGAAAATGGCAGCATGCCTTTCGGTGGCGAAACGCCCTTGAGCTCTTTGTAAAGTTTCAGCAACCGCTCGCGTGATAACGAGGTTTCGGATTCCAGCAACTGCAAACGCGCTCCGAGTCTGATCAGCTCGATCGCCAATTGGATTTCATGGGATTCTGTAACAACGCTTTTTTTTGCCATGATTTCACCTCGACAGATTGCTTGTTTGACCGACTATCCGAACAACGCGTTGATATCGTCAGGCGATCTCTTCAACGCCCTGGCTGGCCATCAGGATTGCGGCATGCGATTGAGACAACGCACGGTCCTTGTTGTAATTAGTCAGCATGCCGAGGATGGCACCATCTTCAAATCGGAAACGCGCCAGCATCATACTGCTACCGGATAATTTGAGAATTTGGGCATTGTTGAGACCGGCGATCAGGTCAGCAATTTCGCTACTGACGCCAAGGCGGTAAATCGCTGCCGCCTTGTCGGCTCGGATCATTTGTTGCGCCAACATCAGATAACCAAGATTTGCATCACGAATTTCAGCCATCATCACGTTCGTATCCATTGTTTTGCCCCTCAGCATTTTGTCCGGAGAGCATTTTGCTCAATCGGTGACTGCATTCTGATCGGGCGAACAGAGGGGGGGAATAGGTAGTTGTCGGTATTTCTTGACGGAAACAAGGCAGGGGGAAGTGACAGATTTTGTCCTACAAGCACCAAGCGTGTATGGCACTCGCCACAGGGTGGCAGTGAGAAGTGGCTCTAGGCCTCATGTTTCCGTCAGTCACCACAATTTCCTGAGACCAACTTTTAAATACGATTGATGCTTTTTTTGATTATGTTGCTCAAGGTTATCCCTAAAAAAAAGAGACTATTTACATGAATAAAATCATGTTGTTGCTCAAGAACATCAGTTGCTTATTTTTAACGGCAACAAGTTCACAAACTTTAGGGCTGAGGAGCAAATTAGTTTGGAATTTATTGTCATTCTGATTTTTAGTTATCGGCCTCAGAGCGACCGACTTTAGGCTAGATGAAGAATTTATTTTTCATCGCCTAAAAAATTGTCCGCAATGAGGATCATGACTTTGAAAACAAGGCCGGAAACTCACGGAAATCGAACGGGGGAAAGTATGCAGAAAAGACCAACGTCGCAAGAATGAAAAATTGATTGATGCCTGATAAAAAGTTCGTGTGCTCCGACTTTTCACCTGCGCGCTGCGCGGACAAAACGGTCATCTCAGGGTGACGATGCTTCAAGCATTTTTCTCGAATACTGCCGGCGACGTGCTTCGACTGCTACCTTGATACGGAGTTGTGCCCGCGACAAGAGCAAAAACCAACTTGGCCGCTACCTTCAGCACCGGTCAAAACATGAATTGCAGAAATATCACCATATTGTTATCTTGACGCCCTGACTACCTAGGATCGACCATGGCCACTCTCATCGTGCATCACACCATCCACATTCTTACGCTGGCATCAGGAGAAACGATAACGGAACAAGGTAAGGAAAACGATATCGTGCTCCAGGAACTGGCAGATGGTTGGTGGGTACATTTCATCGGCGAAAGCGGGACGGTCGATAGTTACGACACGCCATTTTCCAGCTACGGCAGCGCGCTTGGCACAGCCAAGGCAGCGGCCGAATTTGCCTCTGAGTAGCCTGGTCAGGATTGCGCTTCGGACAAGCGTCTCTGCCGCTCTTCTTCTTCCTCGCGTGCAAGCGCTATTTCACGGATCACTGCGCCGACATCAGCCTCGTGCACAGGTGTGGCAACTACGCCAGTCAATGGTGTATCCGGCGTGAGCAATCCAGCCTTGTATAGGCTCCAAATTTCCTTACCGTACTGAGTAGTGAGCAGTTCAGGCACGACGATACCAAAAAAATTGGCAAGGTTGCTTACGTCACGATCAAGCATGTCGGCAGCAACACTACTGCCTGCGGCATCAATGGCTTGCGGCAGGTCGATGATGACCGGCCCTTGAGCATCGACAAGAATATTGTATTCAGACAGATCGCCATGGATCACACCAGCACACAGCATGAGCACGACCTGATGTAACAGGTCGGCATGATATGCCAATGCCAGTTCACGAGTCAGCTCTACATCGTTGAGGCGCGGCGCGGCATTCCCGTCGGCTGCAGTGATCAACTCCATCAACAGCACGCCCTCGAAACAGATATAGGGAACAGGTACCCGCACACCGGCAGCAGCGAGCTTGTAAAGCGCGTCAACTTCCGCGTTCTGCCAAACCTCTTCAGCCATTTTGCGACCGTATCGTGTGCCTTTTTCCATCGCGCGAGCTTGCCTGCTGTTTTTGACACGCCGACCTTCCTGATAAGCTACCGCCTGATGAAAGCTACGTTCATTGGCTTCCTTGTAGACCTTCGCACAGCGCACATCGTCGCCACAACGCACCACGTACACAGTGGCTTCCTTGCCACTCATGAGCTGACGCATCACTTCATCGATCAGGCCTTCTTCGATCAGGGGCTGGATTCTTTTTGGGGTTTTCATGGGTATTGCCGAATTGGGTATTGGTCCGCGCACGACTTCGCGCAGACAGAAAAATCGACTGACCGCGACGGCAAACAACGGTTACTGCGACACGACGAACAGGGGTGGTGTGCTGATCCGCTCTGCGCTTCGTCAAGCAACAATATGCCAAACGAAGGGCGAAGTGTAACCTGCCGACCCATGACAGCGGGCTTTTGGACAAGGAAATAGTACTGATGCTAAAACTCAGCGCCGTCCATGGTGCCCCCGATACCGCTACTCACCTCAAAAATCTTTCAAAGTGGCACCAGCTCGATTGACCCGCATCACAGCCAGCTTTCTCAGGACAGCCAGCTTGGCGAATTGGTCTGACGCCTCCTCGACCAGCGCTGAACTTTGTTGCGTCACACTATCAATATGGAAAGTGGCCTGGTTGATCTGCTCCATGACGACAATCTGCTCACGACTGAAAGCCATGATGTCAGTCGCATGCCGCGCGCTGCGGACAGCCTCATCCAACGTAGTCTCGGCCTCCCCGGCCAAACGTGGCCCGGCATCAACTTTTTCAGCCAAATCATTGATCAAGCCCTTGATCTCTTTTGCCGCTCCCGCCAAACGCTCCACCAGATTACGCACTTCAGTGGCCAGCACTGCAAAACCCCTTCCTTGTGCGTCAGCACTGGCGGCTCTCACCGTCGCGTTGAGCGCAAGAATCAGAAGAGATAAGTCATTCGCCAGACAGACTCACCCTCAATACAAAATCAACGCACAATCCATTACCATTTAACTTAAGAAATCAATGCATGCAAAGAACACGGCACGCAAAAAAAAGCCCTTGTTTCCAAGGGCTTTTTCTTTTCAATCTGGCGGAGACGGTGAGATTCGAACTCACGATACAGGTATAAGCCGTATGCATCCTTAGCAGGGATGTGCCTTCGGCCACTCGGCCACGTCTCCACGCGTCAACAGGTCGTTAAACTCATTTCCGCAAGCATCGAATCATAACTATTCAGGCCAGCTTGGTCAATCAAACATTTCAGGCGCTTTCCAGTTCAAAGGCCTTGTGCAGCGCACGCACGGCGAGCTCCATGTATTTTTCGTCGATCAGTACCGATATCTTGATTTCGGAAGTCGAGATCATCAGGATATTGATGCCCTCTTCCGACAAGGTCCGGAACATTTGCGAAGCAATGCCGACGTGGCTGCGCATGCCGACACCAACGACCGACACCTTCGAGACTTTGGCATCGCCAGCAATACTGCCAGCACCAATATGCTCCTTGACGCTGGCATTGAGCACCTCCATCGAACGCTGGTACTCGCCGCGCGCGACGGTGAATGTGAAGTCTGTCTTGCCGGCGACTGACTGGTTCTGGATGATCATGTCGACTTCAATGTTCGCGTCGGCAACCGGACCCAGAATCTGATAAGCGATACCCGGACGATCCGGCACGCCCAGCACGGTGATCTTGGCTTCGTCACGATTGAAGGCGATACCAGTGATGGCGGCTTGTTCCATATTTGTGTCTTCCTCAAACGAAATCAGGGTCCCGGAGCGGGCTTCTATTTCCAGCGGCAACATCGGGTCGGTCATCGAAGACAGCACCCGGGTTGGCATCTTGTAATTACCGGCGAACTCCACCGAGCGGATCTGCAATATTTTTGACCCGAGCGAAGCCATTTCCAGCATCTCTTCAAAGGTCACGGTATTGAGGCGACGAGCGTCGGTCACCACACGTGGATCGGTAGTGTAGACGCCGTCGACATCAGTGAAAATCAGGCACTCTTCGGCTTTCATTGCCACCGCGATCGCCACTGCGGAGGTGTCGGAACCACCGCGACCGAGCGTGGAGATATTACCGTCAGGATCAACACCTTGAAAACCGGTGATGATCACGATGCGACCGGCGTCGAGGTCATTGCGCACCTTGGCATCGTCGATCGATTGGATACGCGCTTTGGTGAAAGCAGAATCCGTCTTGATCGCCACCTGCCAGCCGGCATACGACACGGCATCCTTGCCGATTGCTTTTAACGCCATTGCCAGCAATGCCACCGAAACCTGCTCTCCGGTCGACGCCAGCATGTCCATTTCACGCGGATCGGGTTGCGACATCAGCTCTTTGGCCATGCCCAGCAAACGGTTGGTTTCACCGGACATTGCCGACGGCACCACCACGACCTGAAAACCAGCGTCATGCCACTTGGCAACTCGCAAGGCAACATTCTTGATACGCTCGGTCGAGCCCATCGATGTGCCACCATATTTGTGAACGATTAATGCCATAGGAGTGAGGGTAGATACTGCTTGCGTTAAAAAAGACATCAAAAAAAGAGTCGTCGACTGTACCCGCTGCGAGACGAAATGACAAGCACCCTGGCAATATCAATCCGCCGCAAAAACCCATCGCAGGGCAATACGCGGCTCGTCCACCGTGCTGAAATGATGGCAATCCATGCCTACGCCCGCAGCAAACAGCAGCTTCTTTCCGACCCGAACGACCGGCAATCGCTCACGCTCCCATGCCGGGACATTGCCTGCCTGATAGTGATATTTCAGGGCTCGGGTCGAACGGTTGGGCGCAGGCTTGAGACGTTCACCGCCGCTACGCAAACTGATTGCCAGCGCTTGCTCGTTCAACCAGCTCGCCGCAACACCCTGCTCCGCGCCTTCAAACAGAAGTGATCCATTCAAATCAGGAAAATCCAGCCGGGCTTCCCCACGCCAGTGAAAGTCGATGACCGGCAACTCCTCGGGATCAAACTCGATCCGGTGCGGCGTGATGAACACGTGGTCACGATGGCGGCGGATGTGGCAATCGACATGCGTGACGCAAAGTTGGGCGTCCGGCTTGGCCTCGAACAATTGCGTGCGCATTTCATGCAGCCATGATGTCGATGGCATACGTACGCCGCGTGAACCAAACCAGTAACGCAGCAGGTTATCCGCACGATCGGCGCTGAGTGTGCGCAAACAGCTAATGTCAAGTGCTTCGCCGACAGCGCATAACGCGAGGTCTTGCGTGGCCAGTTCGATCAGCAGACGCTGCGCCGCCTGGGCGTGACTGGCGGTGCGTGCAAGGCGATGCTGGAAGCCGGGAAAAAATCGCGCTAGCGCTGGCATGACTTCATGACGCAGTGCATTGCGGGCATAGCGTGTATCGAGGTTGGACGCATCATCGACATGGACAATCCCCTCCCTCGCGACAAATCCGGCCAACTGCTCGCGCGACAGCGACAACAACGGACGCGCCATCACCAATGTGGAATCGCCCAGCAGATCAGGCGCGCAATTGGCCGTGTCCATGCCTGACAATCCGGCCACGCCAGAACCACGCAACAGTTGCAGCAACACTGTTTCGGCCTGGTCATCCTGATGATGCGCGGTCAGCAGCAAGGGCACATTGTGGTCACGACACAGTGCACCAAGTGCCGCATAACGGCTGCAACGTGCAGCGGCCTCGATGCCACTGGCACCGGCATCGGCAAGCTGCACCCGCTGCGCAGCAAAAGTGATACCCAGCCGGGCGCACTCGGTGGCGCAATGCTGTACCCAGGCGTCGGCGTCCACACTGAGCCCGTGATGAACATGGAAGGCGAACAGTCGCGTGCCGCTTTTTTGAGCATGCCGATGCGCCAGATGCAGCAGCGCCGATGAATCGAGACCGCCGCTGTAAGCGATCGCCACGACGTCAGCGCGAGCCGGAGCAGAAAGGACAACGCGCGCCCGGATTATTGCGAGTGCGCGTTCAAAGACATCATCGATGCCAAGTATTTGCTGATTTTTCAAGACGAATTACCACCTCATTCCGGCGCAGCGATTTCCTTGAATTTGCCATAGCTCAGCAACTTCTCATGGCGTGCCGTAATCAAGTCCTTGGTCTTGATCCCGATAAACTGGCGCAAGGTATCGGCCAGTGCACGCTTGAGCATCGAGGCCATCAACTTCGGGTCGCGGTGCGCGCCACCGAGCGGTTCATTGACAATCTTGTCGATCAGGTTAATGGCTTTCAACCGATGCGCGGTCAACCCGAGTGCTTCGGCAGCATCCGATGCACGCTCTGCCGTCTTCCACAAAATCGATGCGCAACCTTCGGGGGAAATCACCGAGTAAGTCGCGTATTGCAGCATCAGCACCGCATCACCCACCGCAATGGCCAACGCACCACCGGAGCCGCCTTCGCCAATGATGGTCGCAATCAGCGGTACTTTCAGCTCTGCCATCGCATACAGGTTGTGACCGATCGCTTCGGATTGGCCACGCTCTTCGGCATCGATACCGGGAAATGCACCGGGCGTATCGACAAAGGTAAAGATTGGCAGGCCGAATTTTTCGGCGACTTTCATCAGGCGCAATGCCTTGCGATAACCTTCAGGCTTGGGCATGCCGAAGTTGCGCAACGCACGCTCCTTGGTGTCACGGCCTTTTTGATGTCCGATCACCATGCAGGCCTGACCATTGAAACGAGCCAGGCCACCGATGATCGACAGGTCGTCGGCGTAACTGCGATCGCCATGTAGCTCATGGAAATCGGAGAAGATTTCATTGACGTAATCCATCGTGTACGGTCGCTGCGGATGGCGCGCGATCTGCGACACTTGCCATGGCGTGAGCTTGGCATAGATATCCTTGGTCAACTGCTGGCTTTTCTTGGCCAGCCTGTCGATTTCTTCCGAAATATCAACAGCAGAATCATCCTGCACAAAACGCAATTCTTCGATCTTCGAATCCAGTTCGGCGATCGGCGTTTCAAATGACAGGAAAGTTGTTTTTGTCATCGTGTTCCCTTTTTGTTTCAACACATGGTGAGTCTGAAAACCCGGAAAAATCAATAAATGACCGGCACGGGTTCAAGGCTACGCCACAAATACCATGTTGCAACCGTGCGCCACGGCTCCCAATTGGCCGATACCTCACGGGCATCGCTACGTGACACCGGTTCGCCGGAAAAATAATTCAGGCTGATACCGTTGAGCAGACCAACGTCATCCAGGGGCAGGATATTGGGACGCAGCAGATTAAAGATCAAGAACATTTCGGCGGTCCATCGACCGATACCGCGAATCTGGATCAGTTCGGCGATGACCGCTTCATCATCCATGTCAACCCACTTGTCCGCATGCACGCGCTTGGCCTTGAAATGCTCTGCCAGATCAATAATGTAGTCGACCTTTCGCTTGGACAAACCGCAACCTGCCAGATCCGTAGCACCAGCCTTGACTACTTGACTCGGGGTCGACTTCGGACACACCAGCAGGAAACGCTGCCATGCAGCCTCGGCGGACTTCACCGAAATCTGCTGCCCGATAATCGACCGCGCCAGCGTGACGAATGGCTCCCCGCGCCCGGTCAGATGCACATCACCAAATTGCGGGATGAGCTTGCGCATGATGCGATCGCGCTTCATCAATTCGATCTTGGCATCGTCCCAGTAGGTCGGCGCGCCCAGTTGTCCGGCTGTTTCCATCAAATTTGCCATACCGCCTACGCCCTTCGCCATTCGGTCACGTTGCCCGGCTTGTCTTCCAGCAGGATGCCTGCCGCGACCAGTTCATCGCGCAGGCGGTCTGCGGTCGCATAGTCACGGGCGAGTTTGGCAGCAATACGGGCGGCAATTTTTTCTGCGATCTGCGCGTTGTCTTCTTCGCTGACCGTCTTACCGTGGCCACTTTGCAGAAATTCCTGCGGGCTGCGTTCGAGCAAACCCAGCACGGCCGCCAGATGACGCAATTGACCGGCCAGCGCCGCATCGCCGCTGCGATTGATTTCTGTCGTCAGGTCGAACAGCACGGCCAGCGCAAGCGGCGTATTGAAGTCGTCATCCATGGCTTCGGCAAAACGCCGGGGATACGGCAAGGTCCAGTCCAGCCCGTCGTGCGACGGCACGACATCATTGAGTGCCTTGTACAGCCGGGTCAGCGCCACCCGCGCATCGTCAAGATGCGTGTCCGAGTAATTTAACGGACTGCGGTAGTGCGCGCGCAAAATGAAGAAGCGCAGGACTTCGGCATCGTAGTTGGCCAGCACATCACGGATCAGGAAAAAATTGTCGAGCGACTTGGACATTTTTTCATTGTCGATGCGGACGTGTCCGTTATGCAGCCAGTAATTGGCAAACGGTTTGTCGTTGGCCCCTTCGGACTGGGCAATTTCGTTTTCGTGATGCGGGAACTGCAGGTCCGTACCACCGCCATGAATATCGAATTGTTCACCGAGCAGCGCGCACGCCATGGCTGAACATTCGATGTGCCAGCCAGGACGGCCAACGCCCCAAGGCGAAGACCATTTGGCATCCTCAGGCTCGCTCTCCTTGGCTGCTTTCCAGAGTACGAAATCGAGCGGATCGCGCTTGCCCGTGTTGACATCAACCCGTTCACCGGCGCGCAAATCGTCGAGCGACTTGCCAGATAACTTGCCGTAGCCGGGAAAATCACGCACTGAATAATTCACGTCGCCGTCATCGCCCTGATAAGCCAAACCCTTTGACTGGAGACGCGAAATCATGTCGAGCATCTGTGGCACATAGTGCGTGGCGCGTGGCGCATCGGTTGGCGGCAGAATGCCCAATGCGGCGGTATCGTCGGCCATCGCATCGATGAAACGGCTTGTCAGCGAAGCAATCGACTCACCATTTTCGACAGCACGGCGAATAATTTTGTCATCAATATCGGTAATGTTACGGACATAGGTAACGCTGTAGCCGGATGCACGCAGCCACCGGTACACGACATCGAATGCCAGCATCATCCGGCCATGGCCGATGTGGCAGTAATCATAGATTGTCATGCCGCAGACGTACATCCGTACCTGGCCCGGCACGAGCGGTAAAAATGGCTGTTTTTCACGCGCCAGCGTATTGTAAATTTTCAGGGAAGTCATAGGCAAATGCCGGCTTTGGAAGTGAGGGTTGCATGGCGAGCGTTGGTAACGATCTCGCAGCTGTTAAGTTGCTCGATAGGCACGAAAAGCGCACTCACCAAAACCCTTTTAGTTGGCTAATTTTGATAGTATGTTGCTTTCCGCAGAAGTATATCACCTAAAAAAACCATGCAACTCACGCCCCGACCGTCCTTTTCGCCATCCCTGAACTCAGGCTTCAGTAAATTTTTTGCAATTTCGATGCTCTCAGCAGCGCTGTTCACACCGCGCGCTTTCGCCGATAGTCTGACCGACATCAATGCCCTGGTCCGAGCCGGACAGTTCGGCGAGGCGATAACGAAAGTCGACTCGGCACTGCTACAGACACCACGCGACAAGCAATTACGCTTCCTGAAAGGCGTGATTCTGACGGAGCAGAATAAGCCCGCTGAGGCGATCGCCGTCTTTACCAAACTGACCGAAGATTTCCCGGAACTGCCGGAGCCATACAATAATCTTGCCGTGTTGTTCGCCGCAAGCGGCCAATATGACAAGGCTCGTGCCTCGCTGGAAATGGCGATTCGCACCAATCCTACTTACTCCACCGCGCATGAAAACCTGGGCGACGTCTATGCCAAGCTCGCCAGCCAGGCTTATGACAAAGCGCTGCAACTCGATTCTGCCAACACGACCGCCAAAACCAAGCTGACAATGATCCGTACGCTGGTCGGTAACAATACCGGCGGCACCAATCCGAAAACTGGCGCACCGGCACCCGTTGCCACGGCCCCGACCAAACCGGCACCGGAAGCAGCAAAAGCACCGCCACCCGTTGCCACGGCCACAGCCAAACCCGCACCGGAAGCAGCAAAAGCACCGCCACCAGTCGTGGTTGCCAGGATCGAACCTAAACCGGCGACCAAGGTTGAAGCAAAGCCAGAGCCAAAAGCCGACGCCCCTGGCGTACCCGTAGCCAAGGTCGAGCCGAAGGCAAAACCAGAACCGAAACCAGTAGCCAAAGCACCAGCAATCAACTCTGACCAGGAAGACATCACGAACGTAATCACCAGCTGGGCCAAGGCGTGGGCTGCCGAAGACGTCACGGCATACCTTGGTTACTATGCAAATGACTTCCAGCCTGCCAATGGCATGTCGCGCAAAGCGTGGGTCGATCAACGGCACGCGCGAATCAAAGGCAATGACAACATCACCATCAAGATCGGCACGCCGAAAGTCACCATTAACGGCAACACGGCAACAGCAAGATTTCAACAGGAATACGACTCCAAGCAAGTGCATTCGAATGCGCCAAAAACGATGGTCATGACCAGGCAAGGTAATAAATGGTTGATTCAGCAGGAACGCACAGGTAGCTAATGGTCGGTTTGATAACATCTCTGAGGGCAGCGAAAAAGCTGGCCGATCGTTTTTTGATACCAGCACTGATGGCCACGTCATTTCTGGCGGCAGGGCCGGTCGCGGTGGTAGCGGCGGCAGCGGCGGGACGCATGCCGCTCCTGCCGCAACAGGCAAGCAACCCTGACACTGATCCTGACTCGCAACTGATCGCCATCTACAAAGACCTCGCTGCCAACAACTTGCGCCGGGCGCAATCGCGGGTTGACGCACTGGTCGCCGCCTATCCTAATTTCCTGCTTGCGCAACTGGTCCGTGGC
Organism: Actimicrobium sp. CCI2.3; assembly: GCF_035019065.1. NCBI lineage: Bacteria > Pseudomonadati > Pseudomonadota > Betaproteobacteria > Burkholderiales > Oxalobacteraceae > Actimicrobium > Actimicrobium sp. CCI2.3. Next base: position 28,705 of record NZ_JASJWR010000007.1, read on the forward strand.
GACTTGCTGATGATGCATACCAGCCCTGTCACTGGCCTCGGAACGTCGTCGAAAGGCGATCGGGACAAGCTCAACGACTTGCGAGAAGAAGCGATGGTACGGCTCAATTCGCTACGCGAAAGACCCGATCCGGATCTGGTGCCCCGTGCGCTGCTGAAACTGCGCGATGACCAGCGCTTTGCCTTCGTCGTCGACACTAGGCGTTCCCGACTCTACGTGTACCAGAACGCGCACGGGCAGATCAAGCTGATGAACGACTACTACATCACGCAGGGCAAACTGGGCAGTAACAAACTCAAGGAAGGCGACCAGAAAACACCGGTCGGCGTCTATTACATCACCGGTCGACTGGGTCGCAACCGGCTGCCGGATTTTTATGGTGCCGGTGCACTACCCATCAACTATCCGAACGAATGGGATCGCGTGAACGGACGCAGTGGCTCGGGTATCTGGCTGCATGGCACGCCATCCAATAGCTACAGCCGGCCACCACTGGCTTCGGATGGCTGCGTGGTGCTGACTAATCCTGACCTTCTCAAGCTGTTTCGTACCGTTGATCCGGGCAAGACGCCGGTGGTCATCAGCGAACAGGTAGAATTCGTCTCCAGGAAAGCACTGACAATAGAACGCGATGCCGCCGATGGACTGCTTGAAGAATGGAAACGCGACCTCGAAAGCCTGAGTACCCCGCGTTTCATGAACAATTACTCGACACAATTCAAATCGGCACTGGGTGAAGACCTGGCAACCTGGTCTGGCAAGCACGTGCAAATGATGGCGGGCATCACGGCGATAAGCATCAAGCTGGAAGACGTGACGATGTTCTCTTATCCGGGTCAGAAGGGTTTGATCGTCAGCACGTTCACGCAGGCCTCCGCTTTGGGCAAAAAGCATACGTCGCAACGCAAACGCCAGTACTGGGCCAAAGAGGGCCGGAACTGGAAAATCGTTTATGAAGGCCTACTTTAAGGAGATCCAGATGCACAACAAACGCCGACATTTCACCGCTCTGATCGCTGCACTGGCACTGTCTGCCAGCGCATTTGTCGCCCATGCCGCAGAAGCGACCAAGGTTTTGCTCAAGACCAGCATGGGCGATATCGTGCTGGAACTTAATCCGGAAAAAGCCCCGGTCTCCGTTGACAACTTTCTTAAATACGTCAAAAGCGGCTACTACAAAGGCACCATCTTCCATCGCGTCATCGACGGCTTCATGATTCAAGGTGGCGGCTTCGACAAGAACCTGAACCAGAAGCAAGCCAGCGCGCCGATCAAGAACGAAGGCAGCAACGGCTTGAAAAATGACGCGTACACGGTTGCCATGGCACGCACTGGCGATCCGGATTCGGCAACGTCGCAATTTTTTATCAATGTCAATAACAATGGCATGCTCGATTACCCGGGCCGTGACGGTTACGGCTATGCGGTATTCGGCAAGGTCGTTGCAGGACAGGACGTGATCGACAAGATCCGTCGCATGCCAACCAAAGACGCGGCGATGTACCAGAACGTACCGCAAACACCCATCGTGATCGAAAGTGCGACGCTGACCAAATAAGCGCACTGATCTCCACCCACCCTTTCAGACCACAAAGAGGTAATTCATGGCAGTCATCATCACCACCAACCACGGCGACATCAAGCTCGAACTCGATGCAGAAAAAGCACCGAAGACCGTTGAAAACTTCCTTGCCTATGTCAACGCAGGCCATTATTCGAACACGATTTTTCATCGCGTCATTGATGGCTTCATGATTCAGGGCGGCGGTTTCGAGCCTGGCATGAAACAGAAAGCCACCAACGCACCGGTCGAAAACGAAGCCAAGAACGGCCTGAAAAATGTCGAGTACAGTGTCGCCATGGCGCGCACATCGGACCCGCATTCTGCATCGGCGCAATTTTTCATCAACATCAAGAACAACAGCTTCCTCGACTATCCCGGTCAAGACGGCTGGGGTTACTGCGTGTTCGGCAAAGTGGTCGAAGGCGCGGATGTCGTCGACAAGATCAAGGCTGTCAAGACCAGCCGCTCGGGCATGTCGGCCGATGTGCCAGTCGTCGATGTCGTGATCGAAAAAGTCACCGTCGTCTGATGCTTCTTTGCAAAGCATGACCAGCACTGACACAGTGAACGAAGCGCAACCGGAAATGGTTGCGCTTTTTGTTTCCGACATCCATTTGAAAGAGTCGATGCCGGCCACGATTGCGGCGTTCATCGACTTCCTGCAGCGCCATGGGTCGCGGTCCAGACAACTCTATCTGTTAGGCGATCTGTTCGAATATTGGGCGGGCGATGATGACATCGACCCACCGCTGCATCGCCACATCATCAGCGAACTGCGCGCACTGAGTGATGGTGGCACCGCGTTATTCTGGATGGCGGGCAACCGCGACTTTCTGGTCGGTTCCGAATTCGCTCGCGCCACGGGCATCACCATGCTGCCTGACGGCACGGTCATCGAGGTGGCCGGTCGGCAAATCGTCCTTGTCCATGGCGATGCCCAATGTACCGATGACATCGGGTACATGGCGTTCCGCAATGAAGTCCGGCAAACGCAGTGGCAACAGGATTTCCTGGCGATGCCGCTGGCGCGCCGCAAGGCGATCATCGCCGGCATGCGCACGCAGAGCCGTGATGCACAGACCACGAAAGCCGCCGACATCATGGATGTCAATCCTGACGCCATTGATGCCTTGTTCAACGCGACGGGTACAACGTTGATGATTCACGGGCACACCCACCGCCCTGCCACGCATCACGATGCAGCCGGACGCACGAGGGTTGTTCTTCCGGATTGGGATTGTGAAGTTACGCCGCCACGCGGCGGCTGGATCGGGCTGGATGCAGCGGGACAACTACGCCGTCTTGACGTCACCGGGAAGCCGGTCGAGCTTTAATCGAACTGCCGCTTGAAGAGAGCAAACTGCGCCGACAAGTCATCCAATCCGGTCTGTAACCGTGTGACTTCGGCCTCCAGTTGCGACAACCGATCCGTCGCGCCCTGCACGTTGACCTTGCCTGAAAATACGCTGGCGATCTCCTGTTGCTCGATGAAGGACTCACCCGCCAACAACGAGACATAGCGACCGCGCGCGAGCTTTGCCACCAGCGGCGGATACTTGTCGATCAAAAATTGCAGGCACGCTTCGACCTGCTCGATGGTCTCGAACGCGTGCAGGCGTTCGCAGCGTGCACGAATTTCACCGGCAGTTTGACTGCCACGCAGCATCAGTACCGTGAGCACTGCCAGCTTGTCCGGTTCCAGCGACCACTTGATGCGCATCCGGTGCTCGAACTTGGCAACACGCGCCCCGGCCTGACTCACTTCGACGACCAGTTTGCGTTGCATCAATCGCTGCAACACATCGTGGACGGCGGCGTCGCTGAGCGTCATCACCGGATCGCGACTCGACAATTGATTGCAGCCATTCGTCAGTGCGTTGAGTGACAGCGGATACGCATCGGGTGTCGTTGCTTCCTTTTCCGAAAGCACGGCAAGCACACGGATTTCGAGTTGATCGAAAATGGTGTGCTGATCTTCTGATGTCATGATGCCCTCCTTATTCGACCATGCGGTTCAATGATGCGGGATCGAACTTGTCGAGCCCGGCCATCGTCTCGCATCCGATGCCGGCACATTTGAGCGCGGCGAGGATCTTGCTGATCTGAAGCTCCTGCGCGGCGGCGTTATCAATGAGACCGTGCAGGGCTTTCGACAGCGGATCGTCACCGTCAGGTGAGACCCCGTAGGCCGCAAACAGGCGTGCGGCATTTTCCTGCGCAGTGTGTGTCTGCTTGAGAACAATGCGCGCCGGATTGCCAACTGCTGTCGCGCCGGGCGGCACTTCCTTGACCACGACCGCGTTCGAGCCGATCTTGGCAGCGGCTCCGACTGTGAAACCGCCGAGCACCTGCGCACCGGCACCGATAATCACGCCGGCACCCAGCGTCGGATGACGCTTGGCACCCTTGCTCAGGGACGTGCCGCCCAGCGTCACTCCCTGATAGATCGTGCAATCGTCACCCACATCCGCCGTCTCGCCGATGACAACACCGAAACCGTGGTCAATGAAAACGCGTCGGCCGATGGTCGCGCCAGGGTGAATTTCAATACCAGTGAGTATGCGAGTCAGATAAGCGATAAAGCGGCCAAACCACTTCAGTTGATGCCGCCAGCACCAGCCGGCAGCCCGATGCAAGATAATCGCGTGCAGACCCGGATAACAGGTCAGCACTTCCCACGCATTGCGCGCGGCAGGGTCGCGTTCGATGATACTGGCGATGTCTTCACGGAGGCGACTGAACATGGATGGCTTGTATTTTTGAAAGAAAGGCTATGGTAACTGCTCCCGCCAGTTTCCGTGATGGCACCTGAAATACCGGCAAGGCTGCACGCACATACCGAGCCAGGGCAACACATCGCCGGACGAACGGCGAGCAGCGATATGTGCAGTTGGCGTGCGAGGGCCACACAGAGTGCGTCCCTGCGCGCAAAGAATTATCCCTTGACCAGACGCTGGCGTCGCGCTTCAAACAAACACACGCCCGATGCAACCGACACGTTGAGGCTTTCGACCGCCCCGAACATCGGGATGTGCACGAGGAAGTCACAGGTCTCGGTCGTCAGGCGGCGCATGCCCTCTCCTTCCGAGCCCATGATCAGCGCGGTCGGTCCGGTGAAGTCACCCTGATACAGCGTCTGTTCGGCGTCTTCGGTCGTACCGATGAGCCAGATGCCACGATCTTTCAGATCACGCAGCGTCCGCGCCAGATTAGTCACCGTGATGTACGGAACACTCTCGGCCGCACCACTGGCGACCTTGGCAGCGGTCGCATTGAGACCCACTGCACGGTCCTTCGGCGCAATTACCGCATGCGCTCCGGCCCCATCGGCAACACGCAGGCAGGCGCCGAGGTTATGCGGATCGGTGATGCCATCGAGGACCAGCAACAGCGGCGGCCCATCGATTGCGTCGAGCAATTCATCGAGGTTACGAGCCAGAGAAACTTCACCAGCTTTGGCCACCACACCCTGATGCCGGCGTGTGCCAACCATGTTCGACAGACGCTGATCGTCCGCCTGGATGACACGGACCTTGACGGCAGCCGCCGCCTTGAGCATATCTTTCATGCGTTGATCATGCCGGGCTGTATCGACATAAATCTCTTCGACCGTCGACGCTTCGTGGCGCAAGCGCGCGGTCACGGCATGGAAGCCGAATATCATTTTACTCATGGTTCTTATCGCTTCTTCTTGCCTGCTTTCGGATACGCTTTCGGCGCACGCGAACGGTCTGCTGGTGAGGTGGAGGTATGACGGCGACCGGATGGATCGCTTTCCTGATGTTCTTCTTCGGCGCGTCGCGACTCGTTTTTAAGGACGGTCTTGATGCCCGGTTCGGTGACGAGTTTCAGATCGATTTTGCGCGCATCGAGATCGACACGGGCGACCTGTACCGTGACCCGGTCAGTCAACTGGTAACGGATGCCGCTGCGCTCGCCGCGCAATTCATGACGGGCTTCATCGAACTGGAAGTAATCAGCACCCAGGTCGGTGACATGCACCAGTCCTTCGATGAACAGGGAGTCGAGCTGAACGAAAATACCGAACGTGGCGACGCCACAAATGGTGCCGGTAAATTCTTCGCCGAGCTTGTCACGAATGAAGTAGCACTTGAGCCAGGCCTCGACATCGCGCGAGGCTTCATCGGCACGCCGTTCGTTGGCCGAGCAGTGCACGCCGAGGGCATCCCAGATCGTCAGATCAGCGGCATTCTTTTGTTTGCCTTCGGCCTTGTCTTTCACGGCTTGCTTGCGCGCCGCATTCGACACCGTTGTGTTGAGCACCGTCGTGTCGATACCCTTCGGTTCATAGCGCTTACCGAGCAGTATCGCCTTGATCGCACGATGCGTCAGCAAATCCGGATATCGGCGGATCGGGCTGGTGAAGTGGGCATAGGCTTCGTAAGACAAACCAAAGTGGCCGATGTTCTCCGGGCTGTAGACCGCTTGCTGCATCGAGCGCAACAACATGGTCTGCAACAACGTCGCGTCGGGCCGCGCCTTAATTTTAGGCATCAGCTCGGCGTAATCGGAGGCCGATGGCTTGTCACCACCGCCAAGATTCAAACCGACCTGCTTGAGGAAGGTACGCACCTGGTTGAGCTTTTCCTTGGTCGGCGTCGCATGGATGCGGTACAGGCCAGGCTGCTTGTGGCGCTCGAGAATATCGGCGGCACACACATTGGCGGCCAGCATGCACTCTTCGATCAACTTGTGGGCATCGTTGCGGGTGCGCGGCAGAATCGATTCGATCTTGCCGTTGGCATTGGAGACGATGTAGGTTTCGGTGGTCTCGAAATCAATGGCACCGCGCAGATGGCGTGCCTTGAGCAAGGCGTGATACACCGCATGCAGATTCAACAAATGCGGCACAAGCGCGGGCCGTTTGGCAGCATCCGATCCCTTGGTGTTGGCGAGGATGACCGCGACTTCATCGTAGGTCAGTCGCGCCGCAGAATGGATCACGGCAGGATAAAACTGATACGCCTTGATCTCGCCTTTGGCAGTGATCACGGCGTCACACACCAGTGTCAGCCGATCGACACCCGGGTTCAGTGAACACAAGCCATTGGAGAGTTTTTCCGGCAGCATCGGGATGACCCGACGCGGAAAATAAACCGACGTACTGCGTTCGAGCGCATCCACATCCAGCGCCTCGTTTGGCTTGACGTAATGACTGACATCGGCAATCGCCACGATCAGACGGAAGCCATCAGCGCGACCAATCTTGATCGGTTCGCAATAGACCGCATCATCAAAGTCGCGGGCATCGGCACCATCAATGGTGACCAATGGCACATCACGTAAATCGACGCGATCAGCCAGGTCGCTTTCGCGCACTTCACTCGGCAATTTTGCTGCGGCTTTTTGGGCCGCATCTGAAAAGATATGTGGCACGCCGAACTTGCGCACGGCAATTTCGATTTCCATGCCGGGGTCATCGATCTCGCCGAGCACTTCGACGATGCGACCAACCGGTTGCTTGAAACGCGAAGGCTGCTCGGTCAGTTCGACACTGACGACCTGGCCAGTCTTGGCCTGACCGGGCGAGCCCGAGAGGGCAATATCCTGACCGATACGCTGGTCTTCGGGAGCCACCAGCCAGACACCGTTTTCATTGAGCAAGCGGCCAATGACATGGGTGTTGGCACGCGACACGACTTCGACGATGGTGCCTTCCGGCCGACCGCGTCGATCGGTGCCGATGATGCGTGCCTTGACGCGATCACCATGCAACACCTTCTGCATTTCCTTTTCAGACAGGAACAGATCATCGCCGCCATCATCGGGCACCAGAAAACCGAAGCCTTCACGGTGACTGCTCACGCGGCCATCAATGAAGCCGGCATTACTGGAAAGTTGATAGGTGCCGTTGCTGTCGGGCTTGATCTGGCCGTCGCGCTCCATCGCATTCAGACGGCGCATCAGGACATCAATTTCGTCGCCCAGGACGTTGAGAGCAGCGGCAATCGCCTCTGCGTTAAGCGCGTCGGATGACGTACGCAGGATGCCGAGAATTTCCTCGCGGCTGGGAATAGTGTATTGGCTCAAATGTTGGGTCAGTTAGTTGTTATTGGTAAAAATTCGGAAAATACGGAAAACATCCAGGCGCATTTGCGGCGAGTTGATCAGCGCGCCACCATGGGGTCGACTTGCTTCGGACTCGGCGCGTTCTGAAACAGCAACTTCGCGAAACGCGCGCCCGCGTAGTGTAACGGACTGCGCGAGTTTAACCTATCACACCAGTTATTTGCAGACCAGCATGAAAGGCACTTTGACAGGACAGGGATTTCCTTTATACTTCGGTTTCTTTGGAAGGCCCACGTGGCGGAATTGGTAGACGCGCATGGTTCAGGTCCATGTGTCTTCGGATGTGGGGGTTCGAGTCCCTCCGTGGGCACCAAGCCTTTCATTTAAAAAACCCGTTGTTTCGACAGCGGGTTTTTTTTCGCCTCCAGATTTGCGACCGAACCTGGCGGCAAAAAAAAGACCATGCGAACATGGTCTAGTGGAGGTCTTCTTACTGCTGCTCGCCCTTCTTCAGCCACGCATGCAACTGATGCGCGCGCAATCCGTCGTACTCTTCAAACGGTTGATGAATCCACGGGTTCGACTCCAGATAATCCAGATAAAAATCCGGCCGTATCGACGAGCACGCCTTGCACCAGATCACGGCTGATTTGACTTCTATTACTGCAGGAAAATTGGTCTTCAGGTGATGCTGGACTTTTTCCAGCGTGACACCCGAATCAACGAGGTCATCAAGCAGCAGCACACGGCCGCCGAGCGAACCACGCGTCATCGTGATGAACTTGCCGATATCGAGGTCGCCACGTTTGGTGCCGGTTTCTTCGCGATACGAACTGGTCGACAGAATCGCCAGCGGCACGTCGAAAATGCGCGAGAACACATCGCCCGGACGCAGGCCGCCGCGTGCCAGGCACAGCACCTGGTCAAACTTCCAGCCTGAATCGTGCACCATCATTGCCAGGCGCTCGATGGCCCGGTGGTAGTCATCCCAGGAAACCCAGAGATCCTTCTCATTCGACACAGGTAACGACATGATGATCGCGCTCCTTACTTGAATGGATGGCGCAGCACGATGGTTTCTTCGCGGTCGGGACCGGTCGACACCATGTCGATCGGCACGCCGACCAGCTCTTCGATACGCTTGATGTAAGCACGGGCGTTGGCCGGCAGTGCCTCCATCGACTTGGCACCGACGGTGGTGTCGATCCAGCCTGGCATCTCTTCGTAGACTGGCTCGCAAAGACCGGCATCTTCGGCACCGACCGGAAAAATATCGACATGCTTGCCATCAATCAGATAGCCCGTGCAGATCTTCAACGACGTCAATCCATCGAGCACGTCAAGCTTGGTCAGGCACATGCCGGAGACACCGTTGATCTGGACCGAGCGACGCAGCAGCGCGGCATCGAACCAGCCGCAACGACGCGGACGGCCGGTGACCGTGCCGAACTCGTGACCCACGCTCGACAGATGCATGCCCACGCCGGCATCAGTGGGCAATTCGGACGGGAACGGACCGCTGCCAACGCGTGTCGTGTACGCCTTCGTAATCCCCAAAATGTAGTGCAGCATGTTCGGACCAACGCCACTGCCGGCGGCGGCGTTGCCAGCCACGCAGTTGCTGGAAGTGACGAACGGATAAGTACCGTGATCGACGTCCAGCAAGCTACCTTGTGCGCCTTCAAACAACAGGCTCGCCCCACCCTTGTAAGCGGCGTACAGCGCGCTCGACACGTCTGCTGCCATCGGTGCAAGGCGTGGCACATCGGCCAGCGCGTCATCGAACGTCTTCTGAAAATCGACAGCCGGTGCTTTCAGGTATGCAGTCAGCACGAAGTTATGGAAATCGAGATTCTCGCGCAGCTTCTCGCCGAACCGTTTTTCGTTGAGCAGGTCAGCGACACGGATGGCGCGACGGGCCACTTTGTCCTCATACGCCGGACCGATGCCCTTGCCAGTCGTACCAATCTTGGCCGCGCCACGCGCCGCTTCACGCGCACCGTCGAGAGCCGTGTGATACGGCAAGATGATCGGACAGGCTTCGGATACTTTCAACCGCGATTCCACCTCGACCCCGACAGCTTGCAGCTTGTCGATTTCACGCAGCAAGTCCGGCACCGACAGGACCACGCCATTGCCGATGTAGCAGGCTACGCCGGCGCGCATGATGCCCGACGGGATCAGTTGCAATGCGGTTTTTTTCCCGCCAATGACCAGGGTGTGACCGGCATTGTGCCCTCCCTGAAAACGCACGACGCCTTGCGCATGATCGGTCAGCCAATCGACGATCTTGCCCTTGCCCTCATCGCCCCATTGGGTGCCGATGACCACTACATTTTTCACCACGTTTGTCTGAGTCATCACTTAACCTAAATTTTTGAGAAGCCAATTGCCGTTGTCGAGAACCAGTGCGCGATCGCAATCGAACTCTTCCTGATCGTTTTCGTGGCCAGGCAGATTTTGAATTACCACCTCGCCAGCATGTCGCAGTGCAGCGATCTTTTCACGCAGTGCGCTGTCGGTGCCCCACGGAGCACGAATTGCACTGACACGTTGCGCGCCAGGCAGCAGACGCGCCAGTTCGCGCAGGTCCATCGAAAAGCCGGTCGCCGGACGGGCGCGGCCGAATGCTTCGCCGACATGATCGTAGCGACCACCACGGGCGACCGGATTCGGCAGCCCCGATACGTAGGCCGCAAACGTTGCACCGCTTTCGTAGTGGTAACCACGCAGGTCGGCCAGATCGATCGTCATCTGTGCGGCACCGGCCAATTGCACCAGCGCCTCCAGATCATCGAGCGCGGCAACGATCCCGGGCAAGGCCGGCAGCACCGCGCGAGCGCGCTGCAGCGTCGAGGCATCACCGTAAAGTTCAGGCAGCGCCAGGATTGCGTCGCGAGCAACCGTACCAAATGATGCCGTCAGTTGTCGCAAGCCGGGTGCATCCTTAGCTTTGAGCAGCGCGAACAATGCCGCTTCGTTAGCGCGCGCCGCGGCGTCCTGCGCCATGATGGCCCGCACAATCCCGACATGACACAAGTCCAGTCGCACCGTTTTTATACCAGCCAGCGCGAGCGATGCGAGCACCAGTTGCTGGATTTCGGCATCGGCTTCGAGACCTGCATGACCGTATATCTCGGCACCGATCTGCAGCGGTTCCCGCGTGGCATGCAAGCCAGACGGACGGGTATGCAGCACGCTGCCGGCGTAGCAAAGACGCGTGACCGACGCGCGGTTCAGCAAGTGCGCATCGATCCGCGCGACTTGCGTCGTCATGTCGGAACGCACGCCCATGGTCCGACCCGATAACTGGTCTACCAGCTTGAACGTGCGCAAGTCGGTATCGGTGCCAGCGCCCGTGAGCAACGACTCGAGATATTCGAGCATGGGCGGCATCACCAATTCAAAGCCGTAATGACGGAATTGATCCAGCAGTTGACGGCGCAGTTCTTCTATCTTGCGTGCCTCGGAAGGCAGCACATCAGCAATATTTTCAGGGAGTAGCCAGTTGGGCATGACAGGAACAGTATGGATAAAAAAAATCGAACAAGTCGCGGCGTGACCGCACGCAACTGAGCGCCGCAGCAGCTATTCCGGTTGAACCAACCAACTCGGCAACAGCAGGCTCGGCGCCTTCATGGGGAAGAGCGTGGACCGGACGCAGAATACGCTGCAACCGGCCTCGCCCGCAATGTTATTTCTTCGAACTGGCAGCAGCAGAGGCACCCGGGTTCTTGAAATACCTGAAGAACTCAGAACTCGGATCGAGCACCATCAAGTCGTTACGGGTCTTGAAGCTGGCGCGGTAAGCCTCGAGGCTACGATAAAACTTGTAGAACTCAGGACTCTTGCCAAATGCGTCCGCGTAGACCTGCGATGCTTTCGCGTCACCTTGACCACGCATGGTTTCTGCATCCCGATAAGCATCCGCCAGCAAGACGGTGACCTGACGGTCTGCATCGGCACGAATCTTTTCCGACTCGGCAGCACCGGTCGAACGCAATTCATTGGCAACGCGGGTGCGCTCTGCTTTCATCCGCTGGAAGACCGACAGGTTGATCTGTTCAACGTAGTCCACCCGCTTCAGACGGACATCGACGATTTCAACACCGATCTCCTTGGCTTCCTCCGCCACTTTTTTCTGGATCGCATCCATCACGCTGCCACGTTGGCCGGAGATGACTTCACGCACCGTGCGCTTTGTAATTTCTTCGTTCAGCGCTGCCTTGACGATTTGCGCCATGCGATCAAGTGCACGCCGCTCGTCGCCACCAAAGCTGACGAAGTACAAGGTCGGCGCAACGATCCGCCATTTCACGAATGCATCGACGAGAATATTTTTCTTCTCGGCCGTAATGAAACGATCCGCATCAGGCGTATCGAGAGTCAGAATGCGCTTGTCGAGGAACAGTACGTTTTGAAACGGTTGCGGCATCTTGAAATGCAAGCCGGGCTCGCTGATGACCTGCTTGACCTCACCGAGGGCAAACACAATCGCATATTGCCGCTGATTGACGACAAACACCGAGGAGGTCAGCAAGTACAGGGCAATCAGCACCAGTACGCCGGCGGAAACTAGGCGGTTCATTAGCGTGCCTCCCGATTACGATTGTCACGACTGCGAGAATCTTGCACTCGTTGCGGGTCAACAGTCTCGACAGCCGTTGCAGGCGCAGCAGCCGCAGCAGGGACGGTTACTTTTCCAGCCGCATCGGTCGCAACCGATTGCGAAATCAACTTATCAAGTGGCAAGTACAACAGGTTATTACCCGCCTTTGAGTCGATCATCACTTTGGATGTGTTCGTAAATATTTGTTGCATGGTTTCCAAATAAATTCGATCGCGGGTAACCGCAGGGGCTTTTTCGTATTCGACGAGCACTTGCTTGAAGCGTGAGGCATCGCCTTCCGACGTGGACACGACGCGCGACTTGTAGCCTTCGGCTTCCTGCAACAAGCGCGATACCGCACCGCGTGCTTTTGGAATCACGTCATTGGCATAAGCCTGTCCTTCATTCTTCGCACGTTCGCGGTCCTGACCGGCCTTGACTGCATCGTCAAACGCGGCCTGTACTTGCTCTGGTGGTTGCACACCCTGCATGGTCACATTGGCGACCTGCACACCGGACTTGTACAGATCAAGAATTTTCTGCATCAGCGTACCGACATCGAGCGCCACTTTTTCACGACCTTCGTAGAGCACAAAGTCCATTTTGCTGTGACCGACGACTTCACGAATCGCGCTCTCGGCAACCTGCTTGATCAACTCTTCCTGGTCGCGATTATTGAACAGCCAGTCCGCTGCGTTCTTGAGGCGGTACTGCACAGCAAACTGAATGTCGATGATGTTTTCATCTTCGGTCAGCATCAGCGACTCTTCCAGCTGCTTGTTCTTGGCACTACCGCGATAACCAATTTCAACCGTACGCACTGACGAGACATTGACGATCTCGTGCGATTGAATCGGCGTTGGCCAGCGCCAGTTAAAACCGGCCGGCGTCATGTGACTGACTTTACCGAAGGTCATGACTACCGCCGTCTGGCCTTCCTGAACAATAAAAAATCCGCTGATCAGCCAAAGGAACGCAGCAATCGCGGCAATCACTCCGGCGCCGAGGCCCGCACCGCGCATGTCGGGATTAAACCCGCCGCCGCCATTGCCGCCGGAATCCGATCCACCGCCATTTTTTTTCTTGCCGCCGATCAGACGGTTGAGGCGGACATTAAAGTCACGCCACAACTGCTCAAGATCAGGAGGCCCATCTGGTGGGCGCCGATTATCCTGATTGCTATTCTGGTTTTGTTTGTCGTCCTGCGAACCTCGACCCCAACGCGGGTCATTCAGCGAAAACTTCAAACCATATTTTTTTAAAAGAGAAACGAACATTCGGTCGCAATCTGGCTTAAGTGATGGTTATAGGGAGTGTTGACACTGCATACATGCCGTCAAACCGGCGCGTCACAAGACAGGATTTCGGGGCTTTCGCCGGACATCGCCGCCTTGCTTGATTTTGCAAATTCACCGATTGCGCTACGAAGCAGATCGACACCAACGCCGCTTTTCGCGCTCACAAAAACGCGGTGAATCTTATCATATTCGTCGCGTTCCACAGCGGGCTCCAGGCCAGCGGCGTCGATCTTGTTCCAGACCAGTATCTGGGGAATCTGGTCTGCACCAATTTCCTTGAGAACGCTATTGACTTGCTCGATCTGCTCCAACCGGTTTGGACTGGCCGCATCCACCACATGGAGCAACAGATCAGCGTGAATCGTTTCTTCGAGCGTGGCACGAAATGAGGCCACCAGTTGATGCGGCAATTCACGAATGAAGCCGACCGTATCCGACAGCACGACGTTACCCGCATCACCCATGTAGACACGACGTGACGTCGTGTCCAGCGTCGCAAACAATTGATCCGCCGCATACACGCGCGCTTTGCATATCGTGTTGAACAACGTCGATTTGCCAGCGTTGGTGTACCCCACCAGCGACACGGAAAAGACTTGTCCCCGGCCGCGCGCACGACGCTGCGTCGCATGCTGTTGCTGCAGTTTTTCGAGCTTGGCACGCAGCGCCTTGACCCGCTCACCGAGCAAACGGCGATCGGTTTCAAGTTGTGTTTCACCGGGACCACGCAAACCAATCCCGCCTTTTTGTCGTTCAAGGTGAGTCCAGCCGCGAATCAGGCGTGTTGCCAGATGCTGCAATTGCGCCAGTTCGACCTGAACCTTACCCACATGGCTTTGTGCCCGCTGGGCAAAGATATCGAGGATGAGACTGGTACGGTCGATGACACGGACTTTCATGTGCCGCTCGAGATTGCGTTGCTGGGCTGGTGTCAGCGCGTGATTGAAGATGACCAGCTCAAGCTCGTTGTCGACCACCGCCTCACCGATTTCGCTGGCCTTACCCGAGCCAACGAAAAACGCCGCATCGGGGCTGCTTCGTTTGCAGGTGATGGACGTGACGGGAATCGCACCCGCCGACTTCGCCAGCAACGACAATTCTTCCAGACTGGCCGCGAAATCGCCCTTGCCGAAATCAACGCCGACTAACGCGGCGCGCATGCTAATTGCGCCCCATCAGCGCTGGAATCAACATGCCGTCAGTCTGCTTCAGGTTCGAGATTGAGGGTGACTGCGCGTGCTGGCACGACGGTGGAGATCGCATGCTTGTACACCATCTGCGTCACGGTGTTGCGCAGCAGGACAACGTACTGATCGAAAGACTCGATATGTCCTTGCAGCTTGATGCCATTGACCAGATAAATGGAAACGGGAACGTGCTCTTTACGTAAGGCGTTAAGGAATGGGTCTTGTAACATTTGCCCTTTGTTGCTCATGAAAACTCCGATGTGTTGTTGTGATGTATTGGTCTGTTAAGGAGTTGGTGCCAGCTTGCAGTCTTTTCAAGGGCTATGCCGCCCCTTTTGAAAATGTAATTGATTTCGCGTGTTGTCGCCAGATGATGCACAGACAAAATAATCAACCGGTGCCATCAGGCAGCCGGTCTGCCCTGCTTTATTTTTCGTGTCGCGAGAACGGATTTTTGCCCGACCGGAACTCGATACGCAATGGCGTACCCACCAAGGCAAACGTCTCGCGGAAGTGTTTTTCGAGGAAGCGCTTGTAATTGTCGTCGATCGCATCGAGCGAATTACCATGGATCACGACGATAGGCGGGTTCATGCCACCCTGGTGGGCATAGCGCAGTTTCGGGCGAATCGAGCCCTTGCGACGTGGCTGCTGATGCTCGACGGCTTCGATCAGTGCCCGGGTCAGCTTTGGTGTCGACAGGTCGCTCATCGCCGCCGCGTAGGCCGAATTGATGGACTTCATCAATTGATCGACCCCGGTGGCCTTGAGTGCCGAGATGTAATGAAACTTGGCGAACGACAGAAAGTCGAGCTTGCGGTCGAGATCAATCTTGATCTCGTCGCGCCGGCTGCTGGTGAGACCATCCCACTTGTTGACACCCACCACCAGCGCACGGCCTGACTCAAGAATAAAGCCGGCGATATGCGCATCCTGCTCGGAGATATCCTGCTGCGCATCGAGCAGCAGCAAGACCACGTTGGCCTCCGAAATCGATTGCAGGGTTTTGACAACCGAGAATTTTTCAATCGCTTCAAAGACCTTGCCACGCCGGCGAATACCCGCCGTATCGATCAGCGTGTATTGCTGGTCATTGCGTTCAAACGGGATCTCGATCGAGTCACGCGTAGTGCCGGGCATGTCGAATGCGATGACGCGCTCTTCGCCCAGCAAGGTGTTGACCATGGTCGACTTGCCGACATTGGGACGACCCACAATGGCGATACGGATTGCTTTACCCAGATCAACCGCAGGTTCGTCCTCGACCGGCTTTTGCGCAAACGCCAGGTTCAGTGCTTCCTCGACCAGGTCCATCACGCCATCGCCATGCGCGGCTGAAATCACATACGGATCGCCCATGCCGAGTTCGTAGAAATCGGCCGTGACGGCGCTGTAGCGCATGCCTTCAGCCTTGTTCACAACCAGCATGACCTGACGACCGGACCTGCGCAGGAAATCGGTGATGATCTTGTCGTGCGGCGTCATACCCTGACGCCCGTCAACAATGAAAATCACCATGTCGGCTTCAGCGACTGCCTGACGGGTCTGCTTGGCCATTTCAAACATGATGCCGTCTTTGGCAACAGGCTCGAACCCGCCCGTGTCGATGACCAGAAAAGGCCGTTCCCCCATGCGACCTTCACCATAGTGGCGGTCGCGGGTCAGGCCCGGCATGTCGGCGACGATGGCATCCCGCGAACGGGTCAGTCGGTTGAATAAAGTGGATTTGCCGACGTTTGGTCGGCCCACGAGTGCAATTACCGGCTTCATTAAATAGTTTTACTCGGTCGCCAGCGCGACCAATGCCCCTGCTTGAGTTTGAAAGATCACGCGATCAGCAACCACCACCGGCGTTGCCAGAATCGGGCTACCGTCAGTGGCGACACGGGCCAGAAAAGCGCCGTCATCGCGTGCAAGAAAATGGATAAAACCCTGGCCATCACCAATGGCTACCGAGCGACCAAAAGACGCCGGTGCCGACAGCCGGCGATACCCGAGCTTGTCGTTGCGCCAGACATTGGTGCCGGTGTCGCGGGCAAATGCCGACACTGCGCCAGCATCGTTGGCGGCAAAGAGATACCGCTGGTCGACAGAAACGCCGACGTCGCTAGACCAGTCTTTCGACCAGCGCACTGCGCCACCGGCAAGGTCAAAGCAACCGACCCTACCCTGATAAGCGACCGCGCAGATTTCGCGACCAACGATGACCGGGTTTCCTGATGTATCCGAAACCCGTTCGAGTTCGGTCGCACCGCGCGGGTCACCCACGGCCACTTCCCAGAGTGGCGCGCCGTTGTTAAGTGTCATTGCAAGCAGGCGACCACCGGGCATCGCGGCATAGGCCGCCGTGTCATTGGTGATGATGCCTGGCGACGACCGCAATGTGAGCGCCGGTGTCGTGCGCTGCAAGAACCAGCGACGGGTGCCGGTGGCAACATCAAAAGCAGCAATGCGGTTATCGACGCTGCGGACGATCACCAGATCAGCGGTGACGGCGGGTGCCGACAGCACTTCGCTGGACGTCTGCGCTTTCCAGCGCAACTTGCCGTCGCCATCGAACGCAAAAATCACACCTTTTTCACCGGCCACGGCAACCGTGTTGCCATCGGTGCCAACGCCTGCGGTCAGCGGTGCACCGGCATTGATGCGCCAGATCACGTTGCCGTTGACTGCATCAAAACGGGCAACGGCACCGTCAGCTGACGCGGCGAAAATACTGGTGCCGGCGACGGCCGGCGACAAGGCGTAACCGTTCGACTTGCCGATCGACCCTGTCCACATGGCACGCACTGCCATGGTCGGTTTGAATTCCACCAGCGCGACGGGAGGATTGCGGGCCGGCGGCTTGCTAAACGGATTCAATGACGCACATCCTGCCAGCGTCACCAGAATCATTGCCCCTGCCAATTTGACTGCACTATGCATTTTTTTCCTTTAACCGGAGAAGACTGAACGGCCTGTTCAAGTCGGCTGATTTTATGCTGCGGCCTTGGCTGCAACGCCACCAATGGCATCGAGTTTCAATTGAATGAGCTGACGACCGGGATTTTTTTGCTCGGCCTTGTCAAGTGCCAGCTGATAGGCCGTGCGTGCTTCGGCCAGCTTGTTTTGCGCAACCAGCAAGTCACCCTTGCGATCGGCGACGTTGACAGCAAACTCGGCCGGAAAATCCGCTGCCAGCAAAGCGAGGCCTGCGTCATATGCTTTTTCATCGAGCAAGATACCGGCCAGACGAATCCGGGCAATAGCCTTGTATTCGGCATCGGCACCTTTGTCGATTACCCATTGCAACTGGGTCTTGGCCAGCGGCAGGTCATTCGCATCGACCGCTGATTTGGCCGCGACCAGTGCGCTCATCTGGGCATAGGCAGTTCGCACGTAGCGGTCCTGCAGATCGGTGGCGGCGCGCTGGATTTTAGCCTGGTCCTTGGCCTTGACTGCATTTTGCAATTCGTTGTAAAGCATCGAAGCCTCGGTCGATTGCGTGCGCTGGTAGTAATTCCACCCAGTCCATGCAGCGTAGCCGGCCAGCACAATCGTCAGTGCCCAGGTCAGCAGATTGCCGTACTGGTTCCACCAGTTCTTGAGGCTGGCCATTTGCTCTTGTTCTTCGTGATCGTATGCCATATCAACTTTGTCGTCGTCGTAAATTGTTAATCGTGAATGGGGCCTGCGCAGTGCGGGGAGAATTAATGATGCGTGTGATCATGCCCGGCATGATCGTGGCCTTCATGATCGCCGCCACCGATGATCTGGTCCACCAGATAATCGGCCACGCTATCAAACGGCACCAGAGCCTGGTTGTGCTGATGCGTTTCACCCTCGGAGGCACGCAAGGGTTTGACGGTCGCCATGTCACCGGCGACTTCCTCTTCGCCGAGGATGACCGCAAATGCAGCACCACTGGCATCGGCCCGTTTCATCTGCGCCTTGACGCTGCTACTCGAAGCCGACGCGCAATGTAGCACAACGTCGAGGCCGGCATCGCGTAATCGTTCTGCGACCACCGATGCTTTCAGTTGCGCGGCATCGCCCTGATGCACGACGTAGACGTCGCACTGGTTGCCAGCATACTGTTCGCCGGCCGCGCGCATCAACTCCAGCAAGCGTTCGATCCCCATTGCGAAACCACACGACGGGGTTGGTTTGCCACCGAACATTTCAAACAGGGTGTCGTAGCGACCACCGGCGCAGACCGTGCCTTGCGAACCGAGTTCATCGGTCACCCATTCAAAGACGGTGCGATTGTAATAGTCCATCCCACGTACCAATCGCGGATTGATCGTGAACGGAACATTGTTGTGACGCAGGATGTTTTGCACGCCGTCAAAATGCGCTTGCGATTCCTCGCCAAGGTAGGCCAGCAATTGCGGCGCAGCGTTGACCATCTCCTGCATCGCCGGGTTCTTGGTATCGAGCAGTCGCAGCGGATTGCTGTGCAAGCGCCGCTTGGCTTCTTCGTCCATCACATCAAAATGCTGCTCGAAATAAGCGATCAGGTCGATCCGGTGACGCAGTCGCTCTTCGGCATTGCCGATCGAATTGAGTTCGAGCCGGATGTTGTCCAGACCCAGGTCATCCCACAGGCGCTGGCACAACATCATCAGTTCGGCATCAATGTCCGGACCGGAAAAACCGACGGCTTCCGCACCGACCTGATGGAACTGGCGATAGCGGCCACGTTGTGGTCGCTCATGCCGGAACATCGGACCGGTGTACCACAAGCGCTTCGGTCCTTCGTAGGTCAGGTTGTGTTCAATGGCAGCACGCACAACGCCGGCCGTGGCTTCCGGACGCAAGGTCAGCAAGTCGCCATTCATCGAATCGGCAAACGAATACATTTCTTTTTCGACGATGTCGGTGACCGCACCGAGACCGCGTGCAAACAGCGAGGTCGACTCGACGATCGGCGTACGAATCTGCTGAAAACCGTAGCTCTTGAGCACAGTCTGCACCGTGTTGTCGAACAATTCCCAGAGTCCGGCATCGGCCGGCAGGATATCGTTCATGCCTTTGACGCCGGTAATCTTGTCGGCTTTTTTCGGGGCTATTTTTTTATCTGACATGGGATCTGGTTTCACAATCAATTCAGGCCACTGGCGTGGTCTTGCCGTAGTGGCTTTGTACATAGTCCAGCACGATGGCCTGGAATTCTTCCGAGATACGCTCGCCGCGCAGCGTGACGGTTTTTTCGCCATCCACAAACACCGGTGCCGATGGCGTCTCGCCGGTGCCGGGCAGGCTGATGCCGATATTGGCATGACGCGACTCACCGGGACCGTTGACGATACAACCCATGACCGCAACATTCATCGCTTCGACACCGGGGTACTCATTTTTCCAGACCGGCATCTGATCCCGCAAATAGGTTTGAATGCTGTCGGCCAGTGACTGGAACGTGGTCGATGTCGTGCGTCCGCAACCCGGACAGGCGATGACCATCGGCGTGAATTTGCGCAAGCCCATGGTCTGCAGGATTTCCTGACCGACAATGACTTCGCGGGTCCGGTCGCCGCCCGGCTCCGGCGTGAGCGAAATACGGATCGTGTCGCCGATACCCTCTTGCAGCAGCACCGACAACGCGGCGGTCGAGGCCACAATGCCCTTGCTACCCATGCCTGCCTCAGTCAGCCCAAGGTGCAACGGATAGTCGCAGCGGTTCGCCAGTTCGCGATAAACGGCGATCAGGTCCTGTACGCCAGAGACCTTGCAGGAAAGGATGATCTTGTCTCGTGCCAGGCCAAGTTCTTCGGCCCGCAAAGCGTTTTCGACGGCCGAAGTCACCAGTGCTTCATACATCACCGCTTGCGCCGCCCAGGGCACAGGGCGCTTGGCATTTTCGTCCATGATGCGCGCCAGCAGTGCCTGGTCCAGGCTGCCCCAGTTGACGCCGATACGGACCGGCTTGTCGTATTTGCAGGCAGCTTCGATCATCTGCGCAAACTGGGTGTCTCGCTTGGCACCCTGCCCGACATTGCCGGGATTGATACGATACTTCGACAAGGCTCGGGCGCAGTCCGGATAGTCATTGAGCAGCGTGTGACCGTTGTAATGAAAATCACCCACCAGCGGCACGTTGATTCCCATGCGATCAAGCTGTTCGCGGATTGCCGGCACCGCCGCAGCGGCTTCGGCATTGTTGACAGTAATGCGTACCAGCTCGGAACCGGCACGCGCCAGTTCCTTGATCTGGATGGCGGTACCAATCGCGTCAGCGGTATCGGTATTGGTCATCGATTGCACGACAATCGGCGCATCACCGCCGACCAGAATAACGTGATCGCCATGACGAATGGCGACCTGGCGCACCAGTCGGCGCAGCGAAGGACCGGACGGAATCGGCAGGCAGGAAGGCAGATCGGCAGAAAGCAGGCTCATGGTCTATTTCAGGTTAATACGGGCGACATTATTGTTCGAAGCAGAAGGCAGCGGCAGCGGCGCGCCACGCAACGTGGCATCAACTCCGGCTGCATTGCCGACCACCAGCGTGACCGGCTCGAGGATATCGAACGTGCTAGTGCTACCGGCGCGATACAGTTTCGAGGTCACGGCACTGCTGCCGTTACCGCGGATTTCAATCCAGGAGTCACTGCGTACAGTGAGTACCAACTGGTTGTTGGTCGCTGCCACGGGTGCCGGCACCAGCGCGAGATCCACAGGTGGTATCGCTGCAGTGGCAGTAGTTGCCTGACCCGCCGCCGCAACAGGGGCTTCAACCGGCGCGTCGGTAACCACTGGCGCAACTACCGGTGCCACCACCCCGATCGGCATATCAGGCGTGATTTCGACATGCCCGGGTGATGGCTCCGGACCCGTTGCAACCGTTTGCACGGGCTCACCGCGTAGCGCGTTCAGGCCATTGGAGACATTGACCGAAGCGTCGTCGAGATTTTTTGGTAACCAGCCATAGTGCTGTGCCAGCGAACCTGCGGCAATCACGACCACGACTATCAGCAGAGCGGTATACCACTTCGAAGAAGCCCGATGGCTGCCGGAAGAACCCAGCCGGTTATCAGAAAAATTGGCAGGCGCGATGGAACGGCGGGCCGGAACCGGCGCATCGCTAAAGTCTTCGACTGGCAGGACCAACCCGACCATGAGCGGAGCCGCATCGATGCGCAACAATTTTGCGTAAGCGCGCAGGAAACCGCGTGTCACGGCGATGCCGGGCAAGGCGGCATGGTTGTCGTCTTCCATCGCCTGAACCTGACGCGGTGCCAGATTCAGATGCGAGGCCACCTCCGAAATACTCCAGCCGAGCGCGACGCGCTGACGTGCCAGTTGTGCACCCGGAGACAGATTCGGCTGGACTGGTGTTGCTGGTTCAAATGGCACTGTATTGGATCCGTCTTCACTCATCAAAAGCCCCGCGTTGGTAGGCTGCGAATTCTTTCGACGCCGGAAAGCGTCGTCGCAGTTGGATGGCCAGACTGTTTTCTGCAGCCAGGTTACCCAGTTTGTGTTCGGTCCTGAGCGCCAACCACAGCGCCTCGACGCTGAAGACATCGTCCTTCAGCAATCGCCCTGTGTAAAACCGGGCCTGCTCGTATTCGCGCCGTTGGTAATGGATCGTTGCCAGACTCAACGTGGCTGAGGCATTGGTCGGATCGAACTGGAAAGCTTGCTTGAAGTACCGCTCGGCGGCGACATCGTTTTTCAGTTTCAGACTACACAGGCCGGCATTGTTGAGTGCCTTCGATGGCTGCTGGTAGGTCCGGCTCTTGAGCGTTTCTTCAAAGTACGCGATTGATTCCGCGGCGCGTCCGTTCTGGCACAAGAACCATCCGTAGTTACTCGTCAGCTCAGGATTATTCGGCGCAAGCCTGATGGCCGTCCTGAAATTCTCATCGGCCAGATTGGTCTCGTTCATGTTCATGTAAATCAGCGCCCGCACACCGTAGGCATCGGCCAGATTCGGATCGGACTGCAATGCATTTTTGAGCTCGTCGAGCGCAACCGGTAGCTGGCCTTCGCGGTAATAATTGATCGCCAGTTCCAGCCGGATCTGCGCACGACGCTGGTTGTCGGTCAGATCCGATGCGGTCGGCAATTCGGCTTGCCCGCTGCGGCCCGGCGCACCCGGGCCGGTCGCTGCACAACCGGCCAGCGCGACCAGCAGTGTTGCCAGCAGCGTCGTCAACAACCAGCTAACAGTGTTTTTCAAGAAGTCACCTCGACCAGCCGACCAAAATCCTTGCCGAATTTTTGTTGATACTCGGCCATTTTTTGCATCCGCTCCTGCACCTTGGTGCGGTCCTGCACTTCACCTGCAAGCTGGCCGCACGCCGCGTCGATATCGTCGCCGCGGGTCTTGCGTATCGTCGTCACGATGCCGGCATCCATCAGCACCTGCGCAAACAGCTTGATCTGCGGATTGTTCGAGCGCGTCAGACCGGACTCGGGAAAAGGATTGAATGGAATCAGGTTGAACTTGCACGGCACCAGCACCGCACCATGGCGCACCAATGCCACCAGTTCACGCGCATGCTGTTCAGTATCGTTGACGCCATCAAGCATGCAGTATTCAAACGTCACGAAATCGCGCGGTGCGAACTCCAGATAGCGCACACACGCAGCCATCAATTCCTTGAGCGGATATTTCTTGTTGAGTGGCACCAGACTGTCACGCAACGCATCGTTGGAGGCATGCAGCGAGACGGCCAGCGCCACCGGACAGTCCTGACCGAGCTTGTCGATATTGGGCACCACGCCGCTAGTCGACAACGTGACGCGCCGGCGCGACAAGCCGTAGGCGTTATCGTCAAGCATCAGCTTGAGGGCCGTGACGGTCGGCTCGTAATTCAGGAGTGGCTCGCCCATGCCCATCATCACCACGTTGGTGATCTGGCGCTCGCCTTTCGGGCCGGGCTCGATGCCCTTGGTCTTGCGTAATTCAAATTCGGCCATCCACAACTGGCCGATGATTTCACCGACTGTCAGGTTGCGGTTGAATCCCTGCTTGCCGGTCGAACAGAACCGGCAATTGACCGCACAGCCCGCTTGCGTCGAAATGCATAGCGTGCCGCGATTTTCTTCCGGAATGAACACGGCTTCGACTGCATTGCCCTGCCCCACATCGAGCAGCCACTTGCGCGTCCCGTCGGTTGAGGTGTGATCGCTGATCACTGCGGGCGACTGCACCACTGCGCGCGTTGCAAGCTTGTCGCGCAGTGATTTGGCCAGATCCGTCATTGCCGTAAAGTCGCTGGCACCGAACTGATGGATCCAGCGTTGCAATTGCTTGGCACGAAACGGCTTCTCACCCAACTCGCTGCAATAAGCAACGAGTTGCGCGGGATCGAGGTCCAGCAAGTTGGTGAGAGCCATGATGTCCTAACAATGTGGCCGCAATATTGCTGCGGCCTGATTTAAATTAACGGGAATAGATATTGAGCGCAGGGAAGAAATACGCGATTTCGACCTGGGCTGTTTCGACTGCATCCGAACCATGGACTGCGTTGGCATCGATCGAATCAGCGAAATCAGCACGAATGGTACCCTTGTCGGCTTTCTTCGGATCGGTAGCACCGAGCAGGTCGCGATGCTTTGCAATGGCGTTTTCGCCTTCCAGCGCCTGAACAACGACAGGACCGGAAATCATGAAATCAACCAGATCCTTGAAGAACGGACGGGCTGCGTGTACGGCATAGAAGCCTTCGGCTTCGGACCGTGACAGATGCATCATGCGCGAGGCGATGATTTTCAAACCAGCGTTTTCAAAACGGGTGTAAATTTGGCCAATGACATTTTTTGCAACGGCGTCTGGCTTGATAATTGACAGGGTGCGTTCGATAGACATCTGTAAAAACTCCAATGAAATTAAAGGGTTAAGGGGTGAATTTGAACCACCGGCAAGAGCAGGATTTTAGCATGAAAGCCCTTCGATTAAACCAAAGCAGTGACGATAGCCGGCCCACAGCCTCATATTTTACTTACACGGAGCTCGCATGAACCAGCACTACGATCAGACTTACTCTTCCCCGGCGACGACCCGCAGCGCCGGTCACCGCGTGATGCGCAACACCTATTGGCTGCTGGCGCTGTCGATGATTCCATCGGTACTCGGTGCCTGGCTGGGCGTCGCCATGAATTTTTCGCTGTTTGCCGGCAGCCCGTTTCTGGGCTTCATGGCCTTCATGGCGATTGCTTACGGCTTCTTTTATGCCATCGAAAAAACCAAGGAAACCGGCATGGGCGTGGTTGTCCTGCTGGGCTTTACCTTCTTCATGGGCATCATGTTGTCGCGACTGATTGCCCATACGCTGGGTTACGCCAATGGCAGCACGCTGGTGATGACCGCCTTCGGCGGCACAGCCACCATCATGGGCGTAATGGCCACCATCGCCACCGTCTCGAAACGCGATTTTTCAGGGATGGGACGCTGGCTGTTCGTTGGCATGCTGGTCATCCTGGTGGCCGCCGTGGCGAATATTTTTCTGCAAATGCCAGCGCTGTACCTTGTTGTGTCGGTACTGGCGATCGGTATTTTTTCGGCGTACATCCTGCATGACGTGCAGCAAGTGATCAATGGAGGCGAGACCAACTACATCACTGCAACGCTGCATATTTACCTCGATGTCTACAATATTTTTGCCAACCTGCTGGCGTTGCTGGGGATTTTTGGCGGGCAGCGGGACTGAAGTTTTTTTGCGCGGGGCCGTGAGGTTGGGCGGAATTGTGGGGTGCAATAACCGCAGGGCATTGCACCGCAAACCACGGAAATTTGCTGCATCAGTAAAAAAGCCAACCCGCAAGTTGGCTTTTTTTACGCCGGTACCAACATCAGGCCAGGTCAAATACCGCCATCGATTCCACATGCGCCGTGTGCGGGAACATGTTGACCACACCTGCCTGGGACAGCACGTAGCCGCCCGCCACCAGCAACTGCGCATCGCGTGCCAGCGTGGCCGGATTACATGATACGTAGACGATGCGACGCGGCTTGTGCGCCGGCTCCAGCTCGGCCAGGGCTTCGCACAAGGCCATCGCGCCGTCACGCGGCGGATCGATCAACAGGCGATCGAAGTAACCGAGCGCGATGACATCCGCGCTGGTGATGTCGAACAGGTTACGGCATGCGAAGCTGGTCTTGTCCTGCAAACCATTGACGCGCGCATTATCCATCGCCCGCTGCGTGAGCGCCGTACTGCCTTCGATCCCCACGACGGCCCGCGCCTGCGTGGCGATGGGGAGCGTGAAATTTCCCAGCCCGCAAAACAGATCGGCGATCCGTTCATCCGGCTGTACATCGAGCAGACGAAGCGCGCGTGCCACCAGCACCCGGTTGATCTGGTGATTGACTTGCGTGAAATCAGTCGGCTTGAATGGCATCGTGATACCGAACTCCGGCAGCGAATAATGCAGCGACTGATTGAGCGGGTAGTACGGTACGGCGCTTTCAGGACCGGCGCTTTGCAGCCACCAGATGATCTGGTGCAGGTCGGCAAATGCCTTGAGCAACACTTCGTCTGCGCGACTCAGCGCTGCCATGATGCGCAGTACCAGCACGGTGACCACGCCGTCATTGCCCTCGCCCACCGCCAGTTCGATCTGCGGCACCTGTTCGACGATCGACAAGGCAGCGATCAGTTCGCGCAGCGGCACCAGCAATCCGGACACCTTGGGTGGCAGTATTTCGCAACTGGTCATGTCGGTCAGATACGATGATTTCTTTTCGATAAAGCCAACCAGCACGCCACCCTTGCGCGGCACGTTACGCACCGACAATCGGGCGCGATAGCGATAGCCCCAGGTCGGACCATAAATCGGCCGCAGCAATTGGCGCGGACGCATCTTGCCGATATGCCAGAGGTTGTCTTCCAGAACCCGTTGCTTGATCGCGACCTGGGCGGCGGCGTCCAGGTGCTGCATCGCGCAGCCGCCGCACGTGCCGAAGTACACGCATTGCGGCGTGACACGCATCGCCGATTCGCGCAGCAGACCAGTCATCCGGGCGGCTTCCCACTTGGATTTTTTACGGAATGACAGGAAATGCACCCGTTCGCCGGGCAGCGCGCCTTCGACAAAAATGACTTTGCCGTGACTGCCATCGTCGTTGACAAGATTGCCGACACCACGGGCTTCCATGTCGAGGGAGCGGATTTCCAGAATAGTTTGCGGCATAGATGACCAGAAGCTGACGGCATGACCGTCGAAGTGAAATAAAAGAAGGATTACAGCAAGGCGTCGCGGTTGACACCGCGTGACTCCAGCGCACGCTTGAGCTTGATCAGCGCTTCCTGCTGAATCTGGCGTACCCGCTCGCGCGTCACACCCAGTTCGGCAGCCAGCGCTTCAAGCGTGACAGGATCATCGTCGTCGAGCCCGAAGCGACGCTGGATAATCAGCCGCTGCCGGTCGGTCAGCCGCGCCAGCCAGTCACGTACCAGCAAGGACGTTTCATGCTGCGCGGCACGCGCTTCCGGCCCGTCGGCCAACTCACCGGGCAACATGTCCATCAGACTACCTTGCGGATCAGCATCGAGCGGCGCATCCAGCGAGACCGGATGTTCGGCCAGGGCGAGGATGTCCTGCACGTCTTCCGCAGTCCGCCCCGTCAGGTGAGCCACGTCCTCGACCGACGCATCTTTGCCGTCGTGATGCAAGGCTTCGAGGTGGTACTTGGCGCGCAGAACCTGATTGAGCTCGCGCACCACGTGTACCGGCAAGCGCACGGTACGCGCCTGATTCATGATGGCGCGCTCGATACTCTGGCGTATCCACCAGGTCGCGTAAGTAGAAAAACGAAACCCACGCTCCGGTTCAAATTTGTCAATGGCCCGCATCAGGCCGAGGTTGCCTTCCTCGATAAGGTCGAGCAAGACGACACCACGATTAATGTAGTGCTTGGCAATCGACACCACCAGCCGCAAGTTGTGCTCGATCATGACCTGACGGGCCGGGAAGTCCCCTGCCTTGGCCAGCGTTGCATAGTGACCTTCTTGCGCTGCCGTCAGCAATGCACGCGCGCCGATCTGGTTCAGGTACAACTGGGTCGTGTCGGTTGACAGTTCCGATGTCAGGACTTTGCGAATTTCATCGATCGAATCGACCAGCACAATGCCGTTGACCGTGCCGGGTTCGCACTCGTCATCCAGCCCGCTCTCATCGAGCGGATCACTGCCAGTCCCTTCATCGTCGACAGCGTCATCGTCGCCGGGACGCGCATCATGCACATTGCTCATTTATCGGCCAGGAAGAAACTTCGCAGGATCGACAGGCTTGCCTTGCTGGCGAATTTCAAAATGCAGCTTGACGCTGTCGGAATCGGAATTACCCATCTCGGCAATTTTTTCGCCGCGCGTGACCGTCTGGCCTTCCTTGACCAGAATCGTCTTGTTGTGGGCATAGGCTGACAGCAAATTGCTGGTGTGCTTGACGATGACAAGGTTGCCGTAGCCGCGGATGCCGCTGCCGGCATACATGACCTTGCCAGCTCCGGACGCAATCACTGCCTGGCCACTTTTGCCGGCGATGTCGATCCCTTTTTTGCCGGCGTCGAAAGAAGCCGTTACACGGCCTTCTGTCGGCCAGATAAAGCCCACATTCTCTTCTTCGGGCGGCGAAGCATCAGTTGGTTTGTTGACAGCCTTCGGCGCTTCGACGCGCGCTGGCGGTGCGGCGGTGACTGTCGCACCCTCCGGCTTTTGCAAGTCGGCCAGTGCCGCTTCGGAATACGACAGCTTGTCGCCACGCGGACCCGTTTTGGCAGAACCTGTCCCGGCACCGTTGAGTGGTCGCACGTCGACGCCGGAACCGGTAGCAACGCTGCCCGTCTGGGCCGTACCGGCCGGAGGCAAGACACGCAAGACCTGGTCGACCTGGATATCGTTCGGATTGGGCAGGTTGTTCCAGATCACGATGTCACGGACATTCTGACCAAACTCCGACGCTATGCGGTTGAGCCTGTCGCCTTTTTTAACCGTATAGAACCCGGGAGCATCCGGTGCACGGACGCCACTGACTGGCGTTGCCATGTCGACCACCGGCGCGGGGCTGCGCGGTGTTGCGCAACCAGCCAGGACAGCGGTGATCAAAAGGAGAATAGCGAGAGGGTGTTTTTTCATTCTGGTCGATGTGTTTTGTGTTGTTGCTGCCGAAGCTGTCACACGGTACCGGCATGCAATGGCACGAAATGACAATCTTCCAGCGTTGTGTGGGTCCAGTCGAATTTACCGACACGTACGATCAGTTGCAGCACCTGATGACGGGTACCGACTGGAGCTACCAGTCTGCCGCCTATCGTCATCTGATCCAGCAACGCCTGCGGAACTTCCAGCCCCGCTGCTGCCAGGATAATGCCGTCAAAGGGCGCTGCCTGCGAGAGCCCGAGCATACCATCTCCGTACTGCAAACGGACATTTGCGATCCGCATCGGGCGCAGATTGGTGCGCGCCAGCTCATGCAACGGACGAATCCGCTCGATCGAATACACGTCTCTGGCCACCAGCGACAGCACCGCTGCCTGGTAACCACAGCCGGTACCAATTTCAAGCACGCGATTGAGCGGGCCGCCATTGCGCAGCACTTCGATCATGCGCGCGACGATGTATGGCTTCGAGATGGTCTGGTGATAACCGATCGGAATCGCGGCATCCACATACGCCTGGGCGACCAGGCCGGGCTCGATGAACAGGTGGCGCTGGACCGCTTCCATCGCGGCCAGCACCATGGTGTCCTTGATACCTTGCGCCGACAGTCGCATCACCATCGCGCGACGCACGCTATCTGACACCAGTGGTTGCTGGCGCTGCGGCAACTCGGCGGCGCGACGTTCCTGCGCTTCGGCTGCACGCACTACCGGCATCACCGGCGCGACATGACCGGCTGCATTGCGGGTCGCCGTCTGCGGCGTTGCGACACGGGGCGCGACAGAGCCGCTGTTACCGCGGGAAGATTTGCTGATCAGGGAGGACAGCGTCAACGGAAAGCGCTTGTCCTTATCGGTCATGACAAGCTTTTCTTGAGGCTGTCTAGCTGGGCACGGTGAGTCAGGTCGATCTGCAATGGCGTGATCGAAATCTTGCCGTTGGCAACCGCATGGAAGTCGGTTCCTTCGCCCGCCTCGCGGGCCTGGCCAGCCGGACCGATCCAGAATATCTCGCGACCATGCGGGTCGGTGGCACGGATTACCGCTTCCGATTGATGGCGCTTGCCGAGCCGGGTGGCAACGATGTCGCCAAGACGTTCATAAGGCAGATTGGGAATATTGACGTTGAGCAGATAGGGCTTGTCCAGGGTCTCGAACTTGCGCAGCACAATCTCGCGCGCCACCCGCGCCGCCGCATCCAGTTCACCCCAGCCTTTCTCGACCTGAGAAAACGCAATCGACGGGATACCGAACAGATAGCCTTCGGTGGCTGCCGCGACGGTGCCCGAATACAACGTGTCATCGCCCATGTTCTGGCCCTGGTTGATGCCCGAAACAATCAGGTCAGGCCGAAACGACAGCACGCCGGTCAATGCCACATGCACACAGTCCGACGGCGTGCCATTGACAAAATGAAAGCCGTTGGCCGCCTTGTAGACGGACAACGGCCGGTCGAGTGTCAGTGAATTGGAAGAACCGGAACGGTTGCTGTCGGGTGCGACCACGACGATCTCGGCGATCGAAGCCAGTGCATCGGCCAGCGCCACGATGCCGGGCGCGAGGTAACCATCGTCATTGCTGATTAAGATTTTCATGCGCCTGATTTTACCTGAAGCATCATCCGGAATCGGTCGTGAGCACGAGAATTTACGGCATAATCGACAAACTCAAAAAATCTAACGATCGTTCTATTAATTTTCATCCAACGAGGAGACACGCCATGAAAGCCATCGTCTGCAACGCCTGGGGACTGCCCGATACATTGGTCATTGAAGAGTTGCCCGATGCCGCGCCCGGTCCCGGCCAGATTGCCATCGAGATCCGCGCCGCTGGCGTGAATTTTCCTGATGTGCTGATCATCCAGAACAAATATCAATTCAAACCTGCCCTGCCCTTCACACCGGGTAGCGAACTGGCCGGCATCGTACTGGCCGTCGGCGAAGGCGTGACGCGCTACCAGGCGGGTGACGAAGTCATCGCTTTCAGTGCGCAGGGCGCGTTTGCCCAGCAGATCGTCGTTCCGGCCAATGCGGTGATGCCGATGCCTCCCGGCATGGACTTCGATATCGCTGCCGCCATCACACTGACCTATGGCACGTCGCATCACGCCGTGGTCGACCGGGCGCAGCTGAAAGCCGGCGAAACCATGCTGGTTCTGGGTGCTGCAGGTGGTGTCGGCCTGGCCGCCATCGAGATCGGCAAGGCGCTCGGTGCACGAGTGATTGCGGCCGCCTCGTCCGATGAAAAACTTGCGGTCTGTCGCGAGCACGGTGCCGACGTCACGATCAACTACAGCACCGAAGATTTGCGCGGAGCAATCAAGGCCGCCACCGATGGCAAGGGACCGGACGTGATTTACGATCCGGTCGGCGGCATCTATACCGAACCGGCCTTCCGTTCAATCGGCTGGCGCGGTCGTTATCTGGTAGTAGGTTTTGCCAATGGCGAAATCCCGGCCTTGCCGCTCAACTTGATGCTGCTCAAAGGCGCGTCACTGGTCGGTGTGTTCTGGGGCGAATTCGCCAAACGCGAACCAAAAGCCAATGCGGCCGCGATGCAGCAACTGATGGGCTGGCTGGCCAACGGCACGATCAAGCCACGGATTTCCGGGCGCTATGCGCTGGCGGAGACGGCGCAGGCGTTGAATGACATGGCGGCGCGCAAGGTGATGGGGAAAGTCGTGATCAAGCCCTGGGCTTGAGGAGGCGTTTTCTCGCGGGGGTAGCAAGCGGCGCACTGACTGCGGTTGCTGATTCTGTATGCACTCCGTCATGACCAAGCCGGGAGCGGACCGGCAGGCGGACCATACACTTCGCCAAAAAGAAGTCACCAAGAAAAAGGCGACCGCGAGACTGCTGCCCTCCGGGTTCCCAAAAACGGACTCTGCCTCAATGCGGAACAGGTCAACGTCAACTGCCACATCAACCGCAACCGCAAACCCAAAACCTCAAACCTGAGATATTCAACGTCGAGGCAGGCACTCCCGGCAACGCAACACGACCAATTTTATGGCCCGTGGGGTGACTGGCCGGATTGCCTCGACGTTACTCCCAAAATAGTCGTCACTTAGCCGCGATCAGGGAACAATCATTGCCCTGTCAAACCAGCTTACGACGCATTCACGTTCAAAACTATTTTTGAACCACACCCTCAAATTTGCAAATACTCAACCGTTAATTCCATAGGTATTAACTTTTGGTTTCTATGCTTTAATATTTAGTCGTTGCCGGTGCTGTGCGTACCTGTTTCATCACTTCACATTTAAAACTGAGGACACCATGAGAATCCATACGAAACTGATCATCTCTTTCGCCGTCCTTACAGGCATGGTCTTGCTTGTTGCCGCCA
Organism: Actimicrobium sp. CCI2.3; assembly: GCF_035019065.1. Classification (NCBI taxonomy): domain Bacteria; kingdom Pseudomonadati; phylum Pseudomonadota; class Betaproteobacteria; order Burkholderiales; family Oxalobacteraceae; genus Actimicrobium; species Actimicrobium sp. CCI2.3. The sequence goes on from NZ_JASJWR010000007.1 coordinate 60,830, forward strand.
TCGCTCTGAATTCGATATCCAAGGCGAATGATCACTTCTCTCAATACATTCATGGGATCAAGGCGCGCGGCGCGGAGGCAGACAAATTTCGTCGTGCGGTCGACGAACGGGCGATTGCAGTGCGTAATCTGGTTCTGGTCACCAAACCGGCAGATCTTGCACTGGAAACGGAGCTGGTTAAAGCCGCCCATGCGCGGGCGGGTGAACACTTCGCCAAATTAAAAGACATGCTCGCCAAGGCAACCGATGTCAGCGAAAAAGGTCGCCTGATGGTGGTCGAGATGGAGAAGCTCGAAACGAAATACGCACCGGTGGCGCTGGCCATCGTGGACCTTGCGCTAAAGAAGAAAACACAGGAAGCCATTGCGATGATGAATGACGAGTGCAGACCTCTGCTAGCGTCGATTGTCAAGCTGTCCACCGAATACGCAGAAGTCACCGAGGCACGCTCGATTCAAATTATTGAGGAATCACAGGCCAACTATATCGTGCGACAGAATCTGCTCATCGCCGTCTGTCTGCTAGGCATTTGCTTTGCCGCAGTCACTGGCGTGCTGGTCACACGCAGCATCACCCGGCCGATCAACAAGGCGGTGCAATTGGCCGATGCCGTTGCCAAAGGCGATCTGACCATGCAGATCGATATCGAGGGCAAGGATGAAACAGCAAGACTCCTCGCCTCGCTCAAGACCATGCAGGAGAGTCTTTCTCAAGTGGTCGCGGGCGTACGCCAAAATGCCGAAGGCGTAGCCACTGGCAGCGAGCAAATTGCGCAAGGCAATGCTGACCTGAGTCAACGCACGGAAGAACAAGCCTCTGCGCTGGAAGAAACCGCATCATCGATGGAAGAACTGGGCTCAACCGTGCGCCAGAATGCCGAGAATGCAAAGCGAGCAAGCCAGTTCGCACTAGGTGCATCGGCGGTGGCCTGCGAAGGCGGCAAGGTCGTCAACCAGGTGGTCGAGACGATGAAAGGCATCAATGACTCGTCAAGGCGCATCGCCGACATCATCAGTGTCATTGATGGAATCGCCTTCCAGACCAACATTCTTGCGCTAAACGCAGCAGTTGAAGCCGCCCGCGCCGGTGAACAGGGACGTGGCTTTGCGGTGGTCGCGTCGGAAGTGCGCAGTCTGGCGCAACGTAGCGCTGAAGCCGCCAAAGAAATCAAGAGCCTTATTGGCACTAGCGTCGAGCGCGTGGTGGAGGGCACCATGCTGGTCGATAAAGCCGGTGCCACGATGACGGAAATCGTTGACTCGATCAAACGCGTGACCGACATCATGACGGAGATCAGTGTCGCGAGCGTTGAGCAAAGCACTGGCGTTGGTCAAGTGAGCGAAGCAGTAAGCCAGATGGATCAAGCCACCCAGCAAAATGCGGCGATGGTGGAGCAAAGCGCCGCAGCGGCTGAGAACCTAAAAGATCAGGCCAGTGCACTTGTGCAATCGGTCGCTGTCTTCAAATTAACTATGCAGCAAGGCGTCAACAACAGCACTGCGCCAGCACCGGAGCGTCGCAGTCCGAACAGAGCCAGGAATGTGATCCGCCCCGCTTTCAAACTGGTCAATACACCGACACGCAAAACCATCGCCGCGGCCGCTCCTCCCCTCTCCAGCCTATCGTGAAACAACTTGATCGAACTCGTTCAGAAAGCTGGATACCGGGATTCCAGGACGACATTCGACACATCGCAACACAGGATGTGTCGACTGCCGATACGTAGGTCGGAGTTGGGGAGACAACACCGATCAGCAAGTGATCTGGCGACTGGACATCGCGCGAATCGCCGATGCCCACGTCAGACCAATGATGGTCTGACTGGTGGCTACGGAGAACCAGAAAGAGACATGTCGAATCAGGCACGGGCACTGTTCGGCATGCCAATGCATGGCAACGTCGGAATCAGCAGCGCCGCCCAAAAAGCAAACCTCAGCTATCCGTCTCGACCAGCGTCTGGTGCACGTAAGCCGACAGAACCAGACGATCCTGCACCGACACGTCAACAAATTCAAATCCATGCCGAAACCCCTCGCCGACATCCGCCGGGGCGACGGAACGCAGCACGGTTTGCAGATTCAGAAACAGGTCCTGCTCGGCCACAAAGACCTTCATCTTGATGCGGCCAGTCTCGCCTTTTTCACCGAGGATTTCCTTGGCAATAGCCGAGGCACCACCCATGCTCAAATCGGTGATGGTGGCAGCCGAATTGCGCTCGGGTTGCCCGAGGGAGATCGCCGAAATCACCCGCACGGCAACCCGCGCGGTTTGTCGCACGACGGTGCAACGCAATTGCTTGGGATACGAAAGATGAAGGTAAGGATGCGGCGTATGGACCGAGCGCACCGCAGCGGCGATGAATGCGTACGCTTTTTTCCCGGAAAAGGCGCGGACAACAAAACTCTGGCCATCGCGTATCAACTCGTACTTGCCGTCCAACATGGGAGCGGTCACGTACACGGTTTTGCCCTTGACGAAGCCAATCAATTTGACCGTGTAGCGAATCGACGGCTTGTCCTGCATCTGCAACATCATTGTTTCGCCGATGTTCCAGCGCACATCCTGCATGTTCACGGCAATCTCGCGCTCGGCAGCTTCCGGCTTCGGTGCGACAGTGGCCTCGACCAGGCGCTTTGTGTTGTGTTCCGCCGGGATAGGGCCGGCAGGACGCTCCCAGCCACCTTGCTGGTAGTACCCGTTTTCCAGCACACCGGCGATCTTGGCAGGATTGTCGATCACGTATCCGGAAGCCAGTAGCAGGTTGCCGTGGTAGTCGTAGATAGCGCGTGGCAATGGCTTGCCGACGATGATTTCGGAGGCACGAACTGGAATCAGAGCAAGGGACTCGGACATGCACACCCTTCTGGATCAGGCGCGGAATCGGCTTGGCATGTTGCCTGCCCGGGTACCGCATCGCCCGAAATAAATGTGCCCAAGTATAACAACTATTGCTTCTGAGTTATTCGACAAAACCTGTGTGCGGCGACGCCCTCCTTGCTACGGCGTCGCTGAGAAAAAGGCCAGCACCGCATCACGCTCACGGGTGCGCTTGAAGGCTGGCAGGCTTTGCCAGATGCGCTTTCCGTACGGCTTGGAGAGCAGGCGCGGATCGCACAACATCAGCACGCCACGATCGCTTTCATCGCGGATCAATCGACCAGCACCCTGCTTGAGGTTGATGATGGCCTCCGGTAACTGGTGATGAATGAAGCCATTGCGGCCCTTGCGTTCGAGCGCCGCAATCCGTGCCGCCAGCACGGGATCATCCGGTGGTGAAAACGGCAGCTTGTCGATGATGACCAGCGACAGCGCGTCGCCGCGTACGTCGACACCTTCCCAGAAGCTCTGGCTACCAATCAGTACTGCATTACCCGCTGCGCGGAAGCGGTCGAGCAATTCGTTGCGTCCTGCCTCGCCCTGCACCATCAGCGGAAACGGCAAGTTGCGTCGGGCGAATTCGTCACGCAATCGTTCGGCGGCGCGACTGACCGCGCGTAGCGTCGTACACAACAGGAAGGTCCGACCACCGGCGGCTTCGATGACCGGCAACGCCGCATCAATGACCGCGTCGGTGTACTCCGACGAATTCGGCTGCGGCATATTGTGCGGTACGTACAGCAAACCCTGCTGTTCGTAATCGAACGGGCTGGGCCAGGAGCGCGCAACGACGTCGGCCAAACCCATCTGATCAGTGAAATGATGAAAATCGTTTTTAACCGCCAGCGTCGCCGACGTGAAAATCCACGCACGTGGCGAGCCTTCACGCTGCTTGCTGAAGATCGGTGCGATCGACAGCGGCGTCTGGTGCAGTTGCAGCGAACTGGAAAACGCCTCGACCCACAAGACATTTTCCTGGTCCGTATCGGTCACTGTCGCCGCCGCATCGGTGGCCACCAGCCAGGCCGACAACTGGTTGCCCAGCTCGATCGTACGCACCCGGCACAGCTCGATGGTTTCAGCGCGCTCTGCCTGTTTTTCGAGCACCGCGACCATACTCTGCAACTCGGTCTGCAAGGTCAGCAACGCAGGAAAGAACGCACTCGACGGCGCAATCTGGCTGACTGCCAGCCGCATCACATCCTGCGGAAAAGCCAGGCGCAAGTCGCGTGCAGCACGGTCGACCGGTGCCACCACGCGCGCCCAGTCTGCCCCGTCACGGGCATGCGACAAGCCTTCGGCCTGCACGTCGCGGCACAACTCGATGATTTGCGAGGTCGAAATGGTCTCGCCAAAAAACAGCGTCGCCGTATCCGGCAATTGATGGGCTTCATCGAAAATGATGGTGTTAGCCGACGGCAGCAATTCAGCCATGCCGGTTTCCTTGAGCGCGACATCGGCAAAGAACAGGTGATGGTTGACCACCACGACATCGGCTTGCTGGGCTTCCTTGCGGGCCTTCATCACGAAGCAATCCTGGTAGTACTGGCATTCGGCACCCATACAGGTATCGCGGGTCGACGTGACCAGATTCCAGATCATCGCGTTCTCCGGCACGCGCGACAGCTCGGACTTGTCGCCGGTCGTCGTGGTCTTCATGAAGCGCGAAATTTCACGCAGGTTGCCGATATCATCGCGCGAGGTCATGCGGCCGTTCTGCTGCGTGCGTTCCAAATGGAAATGACACAGGTAATTCGAGCGCCCTTTGAGCAACGCCACCGAGACCGGTGCATTGAGTGCCTTGCGCACCGTCGGGATGTCGCGGGAAAAAAGCTGGTCCTGCAAGTTCTTGGTCCCGGTCGAAATAATCACCTTGCCGCCCCATAGCAGCGCCGGTACCAGATAAGCAAAGGTCTTGCCGGTACCGGTGCCGGCTTCGGCGATGAGGGTTTCCTGGCCGGCAATCGCGTTGCCGATCGCCTTGGCCATTTCGGTTTGCGCATGGCGCGATCGAAAGCCGCGCACGGCCTGGCTCAGCGCACCGCCTTCGCCAAATAACCGTTCGACATCGGCATTATGAACACCGGGCACAAGGGGAGCGACGGTCGCGAGGGCGCCATCTGGAAGTTCTTCAGTCAAGTAAGCAATCAGTGAGTCGAGCGGGCAGCATGCTACGGATTCAGGCCGGAATGTCGGGAATGAGCTGCATTTTCAGCAGCGTGATGTGGTCTTTGAGTTGCAGCTTGCGCTTCTTGAGGCGTCGCAATTGCAATTCTTCGTGACGGGTGTCGCGGATCAACGTATCGATGACGGCATCGAGATCGCGATGTTCGACTTCCAGTTCGATGATGCGGCGGCGCACATCGTCCGACGGCGGGTTACTCATGATGAGCCGACATCCGTGTCGCAATCACGCTGCGATGCTGCGCACCGGGATACCATAAAAAGAGGGAATTCATTTGACTCCAGGTTTTACCGTGTAATGATTACGTACAATCCAAAAATCTCTAGCGCAGTTTAATCTACCCCGGTCCATGAGCCAATACAAGATAGAAGCAGGAACCGGCCAGTACATCGGTGACCGGGAAGAACAACAGGATCGGGTCGCCCTGTTTGGCTCCGACAAGGCCCCTGGCTTCATGATGGCCGTACTCGCCGACGGAATGGGCGGTCGCACTGGCGGAGCGATGGCCGCAGAACAAGTCATCCGCACTTCACGCCAGCTGTTCGACGAATTTTCACCGCTGACCGACGACGTCGACGTGATGTTACACACTATCGCATTCGAAGCGCACACCATCATCAAACTCAGCGGACTGACTGCCGAAAAAGAACCCCACAGCACACTCGTCGCGCTAGTCCTGACACCCTCCGGAACTGCCCACTGGGCCCATGCCGGTGATTCGCGGTTATATCGCTACAGCGGTCCGGCCTTTGCGGAACGAACTGTCGATCACTCGTTTGTCGAACGCCTGATCAAACAGGGTAAGCTCAAGAAGGAAGAAGTCGCCCGCCATCGCCTGTCGAATATCCTCGTCAACGTACTGGGCAGTCCGCAAAAAGAACCGTTCGTGACGCTGGGTCGGCATGATGGACTGAAAGCTGGCGATGCGTTCCTGCTGTGTTCGGACGGTCTCTGGCAGTACTTCAACAAACGGGAAATCGGTGCAGCCATTACCAACTACGCGCCGCGTCAGTGCTCCGAACGACTGATTGAAGAAGCCCGTGAACGGGCCGTTGGCAGCAATGCGGACAACTGCACGTTGGCGGTGATAAAGCTCGTAGCGAAGTAGGCGACTGCGCCAGCGCAAACAGCGCTCTGCGTGACCTGAAGGTTCGGCATGTATTTACTTCAGCGCGACCAGTCTCGTCCCGACCTTATTGCTTCACAGCCGCAGCAGCCGCCGCAGCAGCCGCCTCCTCCGCAGCTTTCTCGTTAGCCGCTTTCAACGCAGCCGCTTTTTGCTCCTGCTCCACTAACTTTGCCGCTTTGCGCTCGGCGATCTGTTTCTGACGTGCGGCGGTTTCACTTTGTTTTTTCTCGAACACCGTAACGTTGGCGGCACGCTGCGCCTGACTGGCCAGCTCGGCGGCTTGTTGCTGCCCGGCCTTGAGATCGAAAGCGCGCTGCCTGCTTTGCGGATCGATACCAACCTCGCGTTGCGCCGTCTCTTGTACTTTCCGATCATTTTTGGCGCGATCAGCAGCCTTCAGCGCCGCCGCTTTTTCACGTGCCTGCTGATCCAGCAAGCGCTGTGGTGCTTCTGCCTGCTCTTGTGCCGTACGCTCTGCGAGTGCCTTGTCGCGCTGCTCGGCCCGGTCACGCCGGTTGATGTAATTGGCCTCGACTTCGACCGCACGGACTTCAGCGAGCGCAATGCGTCGTTGCTCTTTGCCGCGATCAGTGCATGCCGTCATGAAGAACTTGTCGAAACACACGCCTTGCACACGCAGGTAATCTTGCTCGACCATCTCGCGCCGCGTCTTGGCATCACTCAGTGCTTGCGACGCCAGTTCGACCGTACCAATCGAACCAGGCGGCCAATCGAGCCGCAAGCCGGACGGGGGCAACGGTGCCTCCACCGCATCGGCCGGATACAGCACGGAACAGGCACCGGCCAGACTGATGCTGATAGCCAGGAGCGCCAGTCGCAAGGCACGGCGTATGGAAAAAAAATGGGGCTCGGAAATCATGATTGACTATCTTTCAGGTTCAGACCGCAACATCAATATCATTGCGGCGCGGTGCTTCCATGTACTCGCGCGATTGCATTTCGATGATACGCGAGACAGTCCGATGGAATTCATTTGCCAGTGTGCCTTGCGTGTACAACTCGTCCGGCGCAACCGCCGCAGACATCAGCAGCTTGATCTTGTGATCGTAGAACACGTCGATCAGCCAGGTAAAGCGGCGCGCTTCCGACGACATCGACGCGGACATTTCGGGAATACCCGACAGCACCACCGTATGGAACCGGCTGGCGATTTCAAGATAGTCATTCTGCGATCGCGGACCACCGCACAGCGTGGCGAAATCAAACCAGATCGCACCACCGGCACGCCGCAATGCGCGGATTTCACGCGCTTCGATGCGTACCCGCGGATCTTCATCCGCCGTATCCGCAACGCTGGCGAAGGCATCGCGCAAGGCCTTGTCCGACACCGCATTGAGTGGCATGTGATACGCCTCGACCTGCTCCAGCGCACGCTTGCGGTAGTCATTGCCGGCATCGACATTCATCACGTCCAGATGCTGCTTGAGCAGCGCAATGGTGGGCAACATACGGTCACGATGCAGTCCGTCCGGATACAGGGTATCGGGCGCGTAATTCGAGGTAATCACAAACGACACGCCGTTGGCAAACAGCGCACGCATCAGGTTGTACAGGATCATTGCGTCGGCGATGTCGGAGACATGGAATTCGTCGAAGCAGATCAGCCGGTATTTCTTGGCGATCTGACGTGCCACTACATCGAGCGGATCGGCGACTTTTTTCAAGGCATCGAGTTGGCGATGCACGTCGCGCATGAATTCATGAAAGTGCACACGGGTCTTGCGCACCACCGGCACGACTGAATAAAAACTGTCCATCAAAAACGATTTTCCGCGACCGACGCCACCCCAGAAATACACGCCACGGGGAATATCAGGCCGGTTGATCAGGCGCTTGAAACTGCTTGAACGCTGCGACTTGAAAGCGATCCACGCGTCATAGCTTTGTTGCAGCCGTTCGACGGCAGCACGCTGTGCCGGATCGGCCGTGAACCCGCGCTCAGCGAGCGCGTGTTCGTAAAATTCCATGACAGTCATCGGCTTCGGGTTCACGCGGGGTTCTTTCAATAGCGGCAAAAGAGGCAGGACAAGAATAAAAATATCGCCCCGGAAACCGTTCGGCCTGAGCTTGTCAATGCACCCGTTTCGGTGCCATCAGCCAGCTCAGGCCGAACGATTTACAAGACAGTCAGCGCGGTGCGCGCATGGACACAGCAACATGCCCACGCGCGCATGCTGAATCAGAAGTTCAGCGCACGCTTGTCAACGGCCAATGCCGCTTCCTTGGTCGCTTCCGACAGCGAAGGATGCGCATGACAGATGCGGGCGATGTCTTCGGCCGAGGCACGGAATTCCATGGCGACGACGGCTTCGGCAATCAGCTCGGAGGCCGATGGGCCGATGATGTGGACGCCGAGGATTTCGTCGGTCTTGGCGTCGGCAAGGAACTTGACCATGCCGTTGGTATCGCCCAATGCCCGCGCACGGCCATTGGCCAGGAACGGGAACGAACCGGCTTTGTAGGCCACGCCAGCAGCTTTCAATTCCTGCTCATTCTTGCCGACCCAGGAAATTTCCGGCGAGGTGTAGATCACCCATGGCACGGTATTGAAATTGACATGTCCGTGCTGACCGGCGATCCGCTCGGCCACGGCTACACCTTCTTCTTCGGCCTTGTGGGCAAGCATCGGTCCGCGCACCACGTCACCGACTGCCCAGACGTTGGCGACACTCGATTTGCAGTCGTCGTCAACAACGACAAAACCGCGCTCGTCGAGCTTCAAGCCGATGGCTTCCGCGTTCAGCCCGATCGTGTTCGGGGTGCGACCAATCGAGATGATCAGCTTGTCGAACACCGCTTTTTGCGCTTCGCCCTTGGCATCGACATACTCGACGGTCACGTCTTTCTTGCCAGTCGTGATGGTGCCGATCTTGACGCCCAGCTGGATGCCGAGGCCCTGCTTGGTGAACAGCTTGAACGCTTCCTTGGCGATCTGCTCGTCGACCGCGCCGAGGAACGTCGGCAAGGCTTCGAGCATCGTGACCGCTGATCCGAGACGACGCCAGACACTGCCCATTTCGAGGCCGATGACGCCGGCACCGATGACACCCAGACGCTTCGGTACGGCACCAATCGTGAGTGCACCGGTGTTCGACAGAATCATTTTTTCGTCAAACGGGGTACCCGGCAAAGCGCGCGCATTCGAGCCGGTGGCGATGACGACATGCTTGGCGATCAGTGATTCGTCGGTCTTGCCGGTGACCGAGATTTCGGTACCGCTGGCATCGTGCTTGACGAACGCGCCGCGACCATGAAAAAAGGTGATCTTGTTTTTCTTGAACAGATACAGGATGCCGTCGTTGTTCTGCTTGACGACGGTGTCCTTGCGCGACAGCATTTGCGGCAGGTTCAGGCTCAGGCCCTTGATATCAATTCCGTGGTCGGCAAACGCATGGCCGGCGTGTTCGAAATGTTCGGACGACTGCAGCAGTGCTTTCGACGGGATGCAACCGACGTTGGTGCAGGTACCGCCCGGTGCAGGACCGCCAGCAGCGTTTTTCCACTCATCGATACAGGCTACCGAGAAGCCCAATTGGGCAGCGCGGATCGCGGCGATGTAGCCACCGGGGCCTCCACCGATGACGACGACATCAAAATTTTTCGACATGTTCTTTTCCTTGTTGACTCTTCACACGCCGAAGCGGCCGGCGCAATACTGCGCGGGCCGCTTCGGTGGAGACTATTTACAGGTCCAGCAGCAAACGTGCAGGATCTTCCAGTGCTTCCTTCATTGCTACCAGCCCGAGTACGGCTTCGCGACCATCGATGATGCGGTGATCGTACGACAGCGCCAGGTAGTTCATCGGACGGATCACGATCTGGCCGTTTTCAACGACAGCACGGTCCTTGGTCGCATGCACGCCGAGGATAGCCGATTGTGGCGGGTTGATGATCGGGGTCGACAGCATCGAACCGAACGTCCCGCCGTTCGAGATCGAGAACGTGCCGCCGGTCAGGTCATCCATGGTCAGCTTGCCGTCCTTGGCCTTGGCACCGAATTCGCCAATCTTCTTTTCGATCTCGGCAATCGACATCTGGTCGGCATTGCGCAGCACTGGCACCACCAGACCGCGTGGTGAACCGACGGCGATACCGATGTCGAAATAGCCGTGATAGACGATGTCATTGCCATCGACCGAACCGTTGATGACCGGGTATTTTTTCAGGGCAGCGACCGCCGCCTTGACGAAGAACGACATGAAACCCAGCTTGACGCCGTGCTCTTTCTCGAACTTGTCCTTGTACTTGTTGCGCAGCTCCATGACCGGAGCCATGTTGACTTCGTTGAACGTCGTCAGGATGGCGTTGGTCTGTTGCGATTGCACCAGACGCTCGGCGATACGCGCACGCAAGCGGCTCATTGGCACGCGCTGTTCAGGACGCTCGCCAAGGTTCGGACCCGCGCCGGTGGCGATTTGCTGCAGCGCCGGTTTGGCGACAGGAGCAGCCGCTGGGACAGGAGCAGCGACAGGAGCCGGTTTCTTTTCCAGCTGGTTGATCACGTCACCCTTGGTGACGCGGCCATCCTTGCCGGTGCCATCGACCTGTGCGGTGGTCATGTTGTTCTCGGCCAGCATTTTTGCGGCGGCTGGCATCGCGACATTCGCAGCGGCTTTCGATCCGAGCGTGTTGATGGCAGCAGTAACCGGGTCGGATGTCGTGCTGGCAGTGACAACGGAATCAGGATGCGGTTGCGGCACGGGCAATGCCGAGATTTCCAGCGGGCTGACCTTGGCCGATCCATCGGTATCGATCAGGGCGATGATCTGGCCGGCGACGACTGTCGCGCCATCGGGTTGCATCAACTGGGTGATGATGCCGTCGGCCGGGGCCGGCAATTCGAGCACGACCTTGTCGGTCTCGATATCGATCATGTTTTCATCGCGGCTGACTGGCTCGCCGACTTTTTTATGCCATTGCAACAGGGTCGCTTCAGCGACGGACTCTGATAACTGGGGGACTTTGACTTCTAGAATTGCCATGTAAAACTCCGATTCGGTGTGGTCTGACGGCGCTCCGGCTTCCGGTGCGCCGTCGCGTCAATTACTTGGTGAGGACGAAGCCCTTCAGCTTCGAAAACGCGATGTCGATCAGCGCCTTTTGCTGCGCGTAATGCTTGTCGTAATACCCTACCGCCGGGGAAGCGCTGGCAGGACGACCGGCATACGCCAGCTTCTGGCCATCAACGAGGTTCTCGAAGATGTTGTGCTGAATCTGGAACCAGGGTCCCTGATTCTGTGGCTCATCTTGCGCCCAGACCAATTCCGTAAAGTTCGGGAATTTTTTCAGTTCGGCGGCCAGCGTTTTATGCGGGAACGGATACAACTGCTCGATACGGAAGATGGCCGTATCGACCTGGCCGCGTTCCTTGCGTGCATTGACCAGGTCGTAATACACCTTGCCGGAACACGCAATGATGCGCTTGACCTTCTTGGCATCGATCTTGTCATCGACTTCACCGATGACGGTCTTGAAGCTGCCGGTGGCGAGGTCGGACAGCGGCGAACCGGCATCCTTGTTCCGCAACAGCGACTTCGGCGTCATGATAACCAGCGGTTTGCGGAACAGGCGGATCATTTGACGGCGCAGCAAATGGAAAATCTGCGCCGACGTGGTCGGTTGCACCACTTGCATGTTGTTGTCGGCGCACAGTTGCAGGAAGCGCTCGGGACGTGCGGACGAGTGCTCCGGACCCTGGCCTTCGTAACCATGCGGCAGCATCATGACGAGACCTGAAGCACGACCCCATTTCACTTCGCCGGAGCTGATGAACTGGTCGATCACGACTTGCGCGCCATTGGCGAAATCGCCGAACTGGGCTTCCCAGATCGTCAGCGTGTTTGGCTCGGCGGTCGAATAGCCGTACTCAAATGCCAGTACCGCTTCTTCGGACAGCACCGAGTCGATGACCTTGAACGGCGCTTGCTGCTCGGAGATGTTTTGCAGCGGAATGTAGCTGCCGGCATCCCAACGCTCGCGGTTCTGGTCATGCAAGACTGCATGACGATGGACGAAGGTACCGCGACCGCTATCCTGACCGGTCAGACGAATAGCGTAGCCGGATGACACCAGCGTGGCGTAGGCCAGATGTTCGCCCATGCCCCAATCCAGATTGAGTTCGCCGCGACCCATGCTGGCGCGATCGTTCAAGACTTTTTCGACCAGCGGATGGACCTTGAAGTTTTCCGGCACGGCTGTCACGCGCAACGACAGGCGCTTGAGTTCGGCCAATGGCACGGCGGTATCGGCCGCATCAGTCCATTTGCGGTTGAGGAACGGCATCCAGTCGACGGCGTACTTGCTCTTGAAGTTAGAGATGACCGGGTCGACCGTGTGGTGACCGGCATCCATCGCATCACGGAACGCCTTGACCATCAGGTCGCCGTCATCGGCACCAATCGTGCCCTGGGCGACGAGCTTGTCGGCGTACAGCTTGCGGGTACCCGGATGCAGGCCGATCTTCTTGTACATCAGCGGCTGCGTCAGTGCTGGCGTGTCCTGCTCGTTGTGACCCAGTTTGCGATAGCAAATGATGTCGACGACGATGTCTTTCTTGAACTCGATGCGATAGTCCATCGCAATTTGCGTAGCGAAGACGACGGCTTCGGGATCGTCACCGTTGACGTGCAGCACCGGCGCTTCGATCATCTTGACGACGTCCGAGCAATACAGCGTCGAGCGGGAATCGCGCGGGTCCGAGGTCGTGAAACCGATCTGGTTGTTGATCACGATATGCATCGTGCCGCCCGTGCCGTAGCCGCGGGTCTGGGCCAGATTCAGGGTTTCCATGACGACGCCCTGACCGGCAAAAGCGGCATCGCCGTGCACCAGAATCGGCAACACTTGCGAACCATCCTTGTCACCGCGACGGTCCATCCGGGCCTTGACCGAACCTTCGACGACCGGGTTGACGATTTCAAGATGGGACGGATTGAACGCGAGTGACAAGTGCACCGGGCCACCTGGCGACGTGATGTCGGACGAGAAACCTTGATGGTATTTGACATCGCCGGCGGGCAAATCATCGGCGTGCTTGCCTTCAAATTCCGAGAACAATTCTTGCGGCGTCTTGCCAAGAATGTTGACCAGCACGTTCAGACGACCGCGATGGGCCATGCCGATCACGATTTCCTGAACACCGCTTTCGCCGGCGCGCTGGATGGTTTCATCGAGCGAGGCAATAAAGCTTTCACTGCCTTCGAGCGAGAAACGCTTCTGGCCGACATAGCGGGTGTGCAGATACCGCTCGAGACCTTCGGCTGCAGTCAGCCGGTCGAGAATATGCTGCTTCTTTTCATTACTAAAATTCGCGGAAGAGCGGCTCGATTCAAGACGTTCCTGCAACCAGCGCTTTTCGCCCGGATCGCTGATGTACATGAACTCGGCACCGATCGACCGGCAGTAGGTGTCACGCAACGCGTTGAGGATATCGCGCAGCGTCGAGGTTTCGCCGCCGAAATAGGTATTGCTGATGTTGAACACGATGTCCATGTCGGCATCGGAGAAACCATAAAAACTCGGTTCCAGTTCGGGTATGGTCGGGCGTTCCTGACGTTGCAACGGATCGAGGTTGGCCCAGTGGCTGCCGAGGAAACGGTAGGCAGCGATCAATTGGGTGACAGCAACGCGCTTGCGGCCCATTTCGACATCTACCGACGCCACTACGGTGCGGATCGGGCCTTGTTTGGCACGTTCGGCGAAAGAAGCAATGACGGGAGCGTGGGCGACATCAGGCTTGTCGGAGCCATCAACGGCCGGGACATGCTGCATCGCATCGAAATACGAGCGCCAGTTGTCAGGCACGGAGCCGGGATTATCGAGATACGACTCGTACAGATCTTCGATGTACGGGGCATTCCCTCCGGACAGATAAGAGTTGGAACGGAACTGCTGCATCATATTGCGCACCTTTCTTCGCGTTTCGCGAGATTAGCGGGTTAGCTTAACCTTCCGCGACACGGCCTGACCGGTTAGCGGATTGCACATCAAGTTGTGGGGAAGGGCTGGGTATTCGGGTACTTTTTGAAACAGCCAACACAATAGCACGTTGAGAGAATGCGATGGCAGGCGACGGCGATCATTCTCGCATCGAAATGGGTGCGTTCGTCATCGCGGCGCGCGGTGAGCTCAGTGTGCAGCCCGAGGTAACGACGCCGGTTGCGCTTCGGCCACGCGCTCCCGGGTGTCCTGCAGATGGAGCCACTGCGCTGGCAAGGCGAGTTCGGCGTCATGGCGCGTCATGATGGCAGCAATCTGCAACATCACATCCTGCTTGATTTCGTGAAAGGCAACCCATGCCGTCGTGCGGGTGAAGGTATAGACCAGGATATCGAGCGACGAGGCACCGAACTTCAGCAAATTGACGATGGTGGTCTGGTTCTGGTCGATTTCCGGATGCGCCGCCAGCATGGCCTTGATATCGGTCACGATGCTGGCCACCTTGTCGATGTCGAGCAAGCGCAGCCGTATCGTTTCATCGATGCGCCGGTTGGTCATGCGCGACGCGTTCTCGACCGCGATCGTGTTGAACAAGCCATTCGGCACATACAGCGGTCGCGCGTCGAAGGTGCGGATACGCGTCAGACGCCAGCCGATGTCTTCGACCGTGCCTTCGATTTCCTTGTCCGGTGAACGGATCCAGTCACCGACTTCAAACGGACGATCCCAGTACACCATCAGCCCGCCGAAAAAATTCGCCAGCAAATCCTTCGCCGCAAAACCGACCGCGATACCGCCAACACCACCAAAAGCCAGCACCCCGGAAATCGAAAATCCAAGGCTCTGCAGCACCACCAGCGCGGCCGTGATCAGTACCGAGACCCGCAACAGTTTGCCGACCGCATCGACCGTGGTGCGATCAGCCGGCTTGTTGCGCGCGGTGCGTTGCGCGATCACGCCATCCTGCACATTTCGGATCAGGCGCAACAGGAACCAGGTGAGGCAACCGATGACGCCAATCGTGCGCGCCGGCGCTACCAGCTCGAAAATCGTCGCCTCTGTTTCGGCATCCAGCAAGTGCCCGACGAACGCCAGCCCGATGATCCAGGCCAGTACGGTCAATGGCTTGCGCAACGCCGACACCAGCGCGAAATCCCACGGCGTTTCGGTCAGGCGGGTGCGCTGCTCCAGCTTTGCCAGCAAGCGGCGCAGAAAAAAATTGAACACGACGACCAGCAGCACAACCAGGAAAATTTGCAACACAAGGGCAAACAGCGCGTTGCCACGGGTCAGTCGAAGCAGCCAGTCTTGCATGGAATCTAAGGACATCGGGGATCAATACAAAGGGTGAATGAGGTCAACGGCGTCCATTCTAACGCCGCCCCCTATCGCCTCCGGAAATCGTAGCGGATGCATTAGCACCGTTACAACCGAGCACAGGTGACAACACCTTCGTATGCCGTCGCCACGGTCGTCTTGTTTACGGGCGGTTATGGCAGCTCCGGCAAGGTGGTCGATGGCGTGCCCACTGGCGTGAATTTCCTGGATCGCAGTCGCAGCAATTACGCTGCGCCGGACAAACCATGACTCCACGTCGACGGTGGCAGCAACCCGACTGGTAACCCGTGCTCTGCACCGCACGGGTATGTCGGGATGGAACAGGAGGCGGTCGGCGTGATGGCAAACCGGATCGGTGCACACGACGGGCGACAAAAAAAAAGCTCCGCGAGCAACGTGTGCAGGCGGGGCTTTCTTTGGTACTGCCGGACCGGATTCAGGTCCCTGGCAGCAATTACCGTTGTGCGATCGGCGTCACTTCACGAGCGACTTCACCGACAAACAGCTGACGTGGACGGCCGATTTTCTGTTCCGGATCGGAGATCATTTCGTTCCATTGTGCGATCCAGCCAACGGTGCGTGCCATGGCAAAAATACCGGTGAACAGCGAGACCGGAATACCCAGTGCCGATTGCACGATACCCGAGTAGAAGTCGACGTTCGGATACAGCTTGCGGGTAACGAAATACTCGTCTTCCAGCGCAATTTTTTCGAGCGCCATCGCCAGCTTGAACAGCGGGTCGTCTTGCAGGCCCAACTCTTCCAGCACTTCGTAGCAGGTTTCGCGCATCAGCTTGGCACGCGGGTCAAAGTTCTTGTAGACGCGGTGACCGAAGCCCATCAGCTTGACGCCGGAGTTCTTGTCCTTGACCTTGGCGATGAACTCGGGAATCTTGTCGACGCTACCGATTTCCTTGAGCATGTTCAATGCGGCTTCGTTGGCACCACCGTGCGCAGGACCCCACAGGCAAGCAATACCGGCAGCGATACAGGCAAACGGGTTGGCACCGCTCGAACCGGCCAGACGCACCGTCGAGGTCGACGCGTTCTGTTCGTGATCGGCGTGCAGGATCAGGATACGGTCGAGTGCGCGGACCAGCACGTCGTTGACCTTGTACTCTTCGCACGGATTCGAGAACATCATCCGCATGAAGTTGGCGCTGTACGACAAGTCGTTACGCGGATAAACAAACGGTTGGCCGACGTTGTACTTGTACGCCATGGCAACGAGCGTTGGCAGCTTGGCGATCAGGCGAACCGCTGATACTTCGCGGTGATGCGGATCGGTGATGTCGAGTGAGTCGTGATAGAACGACGACAGCGCGCCGACCGTACCCACCAGCACCGCCATCGGATGCGCATCGCGACGGAAACCGCGGAAGAAAAATTGCATCTGATCATGGATCATTGTGTGCTGCGTGACGGTATCGACGAACTTGCTGCGCTCGTCGACCGTCGGCAGTTCGCCGTTGAGCAGCAAATAGCAGGTTTCCAGGAAATCACAATTCACCGCCAGTTGCTCGATCGGGTAACCGCGATACAGCAACTCGCCCTTGTCGCCATCAATGTAGGTGATGGCCGAATTACAGGCGGCCGTCGACATGAAGCCCGGGTCGTACGTGAACTTGCCGGTTGCGCCGTACAGCTTGCGGATATCGATGACCTCAGGTCCGACGGTGCCTTTGTAGATCGGCATCTCCAGCGACGGGCTGCCGTCGGAAAAAGACAGGGTGGCGGTTTTATCAGCAGTTTGGGACATGGCTGTTCCTTCTCTTGAACGGTGAGTCGGTGAATGGGTAAAAACTGGACATAGGGGAAACGAGAAACAGGTGCTTCAGGCTGAACGCAAACGCATCAGCAGAGCATGGACATGCGGCAAGTCGTCGGCACCATCGGGCTCTTTGCGAGCCAGAATCAGGTCCATCAGATCATTATCGGAAACGTCAAGAATACGGGTCAGCGCGTCGACTTCATCGTCAGTCAGACTCACTTCGTGCTCATCGAGAAAACGGGTCAGGATCAGATCATTTTCCAGCAGGCCGCGACGGGCACGCCAGCGCAGGCGGGAACGGTTGGCGGGATCAGACTGATGCGTGGTGGACATTGGCTACGGTCATTCTTGTCAGATGCCCCGCGATGCTTGCGCGGTCGCGGGGCAGTTCGATAAAGCAGCCTGGCTCAGACTGCGCGACGCACCATCATCTCTTTGATCTTGCCGATGGCCTTGTTCGGGTTCAAACCCTTAGGGCAGACATCAACGCAATTCATGATCGAATGGCAGCGGAACAACCGGTACGGATCTTCGAGGTTGTCGAGTCGCTCGGCCGTGGCTTCATCGCGTGTGTCAGCGATGAAACGGTAGGCTTGCAACAGGCCGGCCGGTCCGACGAACTTGTCCGGATTCCACCAGAACGACGGGCATGACGTCGAGCAGCAAGCACACAGAATGCACTCGTACAGGCCATCGAGTTCTTCGCGCTCGGTCGGCGATTGCAGGCGTTCTTTTTCCGGCGGGATCGTCGTGTTGATCAGGAATGGCTTGATCGAATTGTATTGCTTGAAGAACTGCGTCATGTCGACGATCAGGTCACGGATGACGGGCAAGCCCGGCAGCGGACGCAACACGATCGGCTGTTTCAGTTCATTCAGGTTCGTGGTGCAGGCCAGACCGTTCTTGCCGTTGATGTTCATTGCGTCGGAACCGCAGACACCTTCACGGCATGAGCGGCGCAGCGCCAGCGAGTCATCGACATCAGCCTTGATGCGTTGCAGTGCATCGAGCAGCATCTTGTCGGTGTCTTGCAACTCGACAGTCAGCTTTTGCATGTACGGCTTCGCATCCTTGTCCGGATCGTAGCGATAGATTTCAAAATTCAGAGTGCGTGGCATAAGTACCTTTTTTGCGGAACCGGCTCGCGCGCTGCGCGTCGCGGTTCTCAACATTCAATCGGTAGGCGAAACCGGGACTGGCAAGGCCAGGCCCATTCACCGGCATAGTAATTAAAACGTCCGGGCCTTCGGCTGGAACGTCTCGACGGTCAGCGGCTTGGTCACCACCGGTTTGTAGTCGAGGCGATTGCCTTCCGAATACCACAGCGAATGCTTCATCCAGTTGGCATCGTCACGCGTTTCGTAATCGCTTTGCGCATGCGCGCCGCGCGATTCCTTGCGTGCCAGCGCCGACGAAATGGTCGCCTTGGCGGCTTCGATCATGTTGTCCAGTTCGAGCGCTTCGACACGGGCCGTGTTGAAGACCTTCGACTTGTCCTTGAACGAAACGTGCTTGCGTCGCTCGTCGAGTTCCATGATCGCGTTGTAGCCACCCTGGAGCAACGCATCGTTGCGGAACACACCGCAATAACGCTGCATCGCTGCGCGGATATCGTTGGCGACGTGTTGTACTTTTTCGGAACCGGTCGACGTTTCGAGCTTGTTCAGGCGGTCCATCGCGAAGTCCGACGCATCCGCTGGCAACGGCTTGTTGCTGCGCTCTTTCAGGCCACTGGCCACGACATGGTTACCCGCTGCACGGCCAAACACCAGCAAGTCGAGCAACGAATTCGTACCAAGGCGATTGGCACCATGGACCGACACGCAAGCGCACTCGCCGATGGCATACAGACCGTTGACCACCGCGTTCGGGTTGCCGTTTTTAGGAGCAACTACCTGACCGTGAATGTTGGTCGGGATACCGCCCATCTGGTAGTGAATCGTCGGCACGACGGGAATCGGCTCTTTGGTCGCGTCGACGTTGGCAAACTTGTGACCGATTTCGAGAATCGATGGCAAGCGCTTCTGAATCGTCTCGGCACCGATGTGACGCAAGTCGAGCAGCACGTGATCCTTGTTCGGACCGCAGCCACGACCTTCCTTGATTTCCTGGTCCATCGAACGGGACACGAAATCGCGCGGAGCCAGATCTTTTAGCGTCGGCGCGTAGCGTTCCATGAAACGCTCACCTTCACTGTTGATCAGGATACCGCCTTCGCCGCGCACGCCTTCGGTGATCAGCACGCCCGCACCAGCCACGCCGGTCGGGTGGAACTGCCAGAATTCCATGTCTTCGAGTGGCAAACCAGCACGTGCTGCCATGCCCATGCCGTCACCCGTATTGATGAAGGCATTCGTCGATGCGGCCCAGATGCGCCCTGCACCGCCGGTCGCCATGATAGTGGTCTTGGCTTCGAGAATCATGCATTCGCCAGTTTCCATTTCCAGTGCCACCACGCCAATGACATCGCCTTCGGCATCACGGATCAGATCCATGGCCATCCACTCGACAAAGAAATGGGTTTTGGCGCGCACATTGCGCTGATACAGCGTGTGCAACATCGCATGACCGGTACGGTCCGCGGCGGCGCAGGCGCGTTGCACCGGCTTTTCACCAAAGTTGGCCGTGTGGCCGCCAAACGGGCGCTGGTAAATCGTACCGTCCGGGTTGCGGTCAAACGGCATGCCGAAGTGTTCGAGTTCGTAGACCACTTTTGGCGCTTCGCGACACATGAATTCGATCGCATCCTGGTCACCCAGGTAATCGCCACCCTTGACGGTGTCGAACATGTGCCAGAACCAACTGTCTTCGGCCATGTTACCCAGCGAGGCACCGATGCCGCCCTGGGCAGCTACGGTGTGCGAACGGGTAGGAAATACTTTAGAAAGAACGGCGACGTTCAGACCTGCTTCGGCAAGCTGCAGTGAAGCACGCATGCCCGAACCGCCTGCACCGATGATCACTGCATCGAAACGACGGGTGGGAAGGGCTGGTTTGATAACTGACACGATTAAGCTCTCCAGATAATTTGTGCCGTCCATCCGGCACAAGCGATCAGCCACAGGATAGTGGCGACTTGCAAAGAAATACGAACAGAAACAGGCTTGATGTAATCCATCCAGATGTCACGCATGCCGATCCAGGCATGGTAGAACAGTGCCAGGAAGGTCACAAAGGTGGCGATTCTGAACCACTGCTGGGCGAACAAGCCGGCCCAGCCTTCATAACTAAAATTTTGCGCCTTGAAAAATACGACTAGCAGAATTACGGTGTAAGCCGCCATCACCGCAGCCGTAATACGCTGGGCCAGCCAGTCCTTGAGCCCGTAATGGGCACCGACGACAAGGCGTTTTGGTCCGATATGATTATTGGCCATTAGAATGCTCCGAACAGTTTCAGAGCCACCAGCGCTGCCAGCGGCAAGCTGACGGCAAACACGATGGCGGCCGATTTGCGAGCGGAATCTTTTTCGATACCGATATGGTTGTCCATGAACAGATGACGAATACCCGCGCAGAAATGATGAATGAAGGCCCAGGACAAAGCCAACAAGACCAGTTTGACGAACCAGTTGGAGGTAATGCCCTTGAAATAAGCGAATGTCCCTTCGGACAGCAGACTTTGATCCAGCAGATACAGGATGAAAGGTAGTAGTGCAAACATCAGGAAACCACTGATGCGATGAAGGATCGAGATCAATCCCGCCAGCGGAAGGCGGTAATTTGCCAGCTGCGTGACGTGAATGTTCCTGAATTCCGGCCTGTTTGTTTTTGTTACTTCAGACATGCAAACATCTCCCCGACTTGATAATTTCTTGATTTTACCGATTTTGTGCGCCACACCATACTTAATCGGCGGACATCGACAATATAGCCCTTTACCGCCATGCCTGCTCGGCACGGAAACACCTCAAATCAACTCGCTCTGGTAGTGATGACTATCCGTCCGATACAATCCGCGTCGAACCTCGACCGGTTTGTCGCCATACGTCAATGACACCCGCTCGACGCTCAGCAGCGGCGTGTCGACTGGCACTTGCAACCAACCGCACGCCACATGATCGGCATGCACCGCGCGGATTTTTTCAGTCGCACGAATCATTCGGGTACCAAACTCCGTCTCGAACAAGCCATACATCGGCCCCTTGTACTCAACCAGTCGCTCGGAAGTCAGGCCCTTGAAAAGTACTCCGGGCAACCATAATTCTTCGAGAATCGCCGGTGCGCCATCAAATGACTGCACACGCTTGATGAAAATCACCGAATCAGCCGGCTTAATGTCGAGCAGACGGGCCACATCTGCCGGGGCGCGCTGACGCTTGACTTCAATGATCATGTTGTCAGCCTGATGGGCAATCCCCGTATCGGGCATCAGGCGCAGGAAACGAAACTGGGCGCGCACTTCATGGTGCGTCGCCACAAAAGTACCCTTTCCCTGCCGCCGCACCACCAGATTTTCGGACGACAACTCGTCGATGGCCTTGCGCACGGTACCCTGGCTCACCTTGAAGCGACTGGCCAGTTCGACTTCGCTTGGAATCAACTCACCCGGCTTCCATTCCCCGGCCTGCAAACTGGCCGTAATCAGCACCTTGATTTGCTGATATAGCGGACTGAACGTCGGCGCCACACCGGCACTGGCGGGTGCGATAGCTTGACTGGCAGGAGAAGGCATCGGATTAATCATGGAGCAGGATTTCAACACGAAAACACCCGCTCGTCCAGCAAATACTGTGATGTACTATGTCTTATATAAGATATAAGATGAAGATTGACAGCCATCATCTGCACGCCTAGAATCACGCTCAATTTTGATGCCGGACCGATTACTGGAACCCGCGGAATATCGACGCCAGCGCATGCGCCGGGTTGTTATCCGAAACAGGACAGGTTTGTGAAGTCTGGCTGACCAGCCGGGTTTTCAGCGGTATCATTGCGAGCTGACGGAGGCCGGCAAACCGGTTTCCTGCATTGTTTTTCATCCCACTTGGAGATTCATCATGGCAAAAGCCCCAATGCGTGTTGCAGTGACCGGCGCGGCCGGCCAGATCGGTTACTCATTGTTGTTTCGCATCGCCAACGGCGACATGCTCGGCAAGGACCAACCCGTCATCCTGCAATTGCTTGAAATCCCTGACGAGAAAGCGCAGAAAGCCCTCAAGGGCGTGATGATGGAAATCGACGACTGTGCCTTCCCGTTGCTGGCCGGCATGACCGCACATAGCGATCCAATGACTGCCTTCAAGGATATTGACGTGGCACTGTTAGTTGGCGCTCGCCCACGCGGCCCCGGCATGGAGCGCAAGGACTTGCTCGAAGCCAACGCGCAAATCTTCACGGTACAAGGCAAAGCACTGGACGCCGTCGCTTCGCGCAACGTCAAGGTACTTGTCGTCGGCAACCCGGCCAACACCAATGCCTACATCGCCATGAAATCGGCACCTAACCTGCCAGCCAAGAATTTCACCGCGATGCTGCGACTCGATCACAACCGTGCGCTGTCGCAAATCGCGGCCAAGACCGGCAAGCCAGTCGCTTCCATCGAAAAATTGTGTGTCTGGGGTAACCACTCGCCAACGATGTACGCGGATTACCGCTTCGCCACCATCGACGGTCAGTCAGTCAAGGACATGATCAACGACGCCGCATGGAACAAGGACACCTTCCTGCCGACAGTGGGCAAGCGTGGTGGTGCGATCATCGAAGCACGCGGTCTGTCGTCGGCTGCATCGGCGGCTAACGCGGCCATCGATCACATGCATGACTGGGTACTGGGCACGGCGGGCAAATGGACCACGATGGGCATTGCCTCCGACGGTTCGTACGATATCCCTGAAGGCACGATCTTCGGCTTCCCGGTCACCACCGAGAATGGCGAATACAAAATCGTCGCCGGCCTGGCCATCGATGAATTCTCGCGCGAGCGCATCAACGTGACGCTCAACGAATTGCTCGAAGAACGCGAAGGCGTCAAACACCTGGTCGGCTAAGCTAGCTGGTTGATCGGTTCCTGACCACCGGCGCTGCACTGTACGATGCAGCGCCGGTGGTTTTCCGGATTTTTACAGCAGCACTTTTTTCTCTATTGCTCATGCATCCATCCGAGGTCTTATTTCAGGGCAAACGTCCACCGGTATCGCTGCCGGTCTGTGATCATTACGCCGGCTCCGACAAGCTGATGCGCAAGTCGATTGCCCTGCAACAAGAGCTTGGTCCGGTCTTCGACATCACCTTCGATTGCGAAGATGGTGCCGCCGCCGGTGACGAACAACCGCACGCCGAACTGGTCGCCTCACTCATTGCCAGCGAAGCCAACACATTTAATCGTATCGGTGCCCGCGTGCACGACGTGCACAGCGAATTTTTCATTCCGGACGTCGCCATTATTTGCCAGGGCGCTGCTCAGCAACTGGCTTATCTGGTGATTCCGAAAGCCGAAAGCGTGCTCGACGTCATCGAAGCAATCGATGTCATCAACACGCATGCGCGTCACGCCGGACGGGATTGCCTGCCGATTCATGTGCTCATCGAGACGCATGGCGCGCTGGCCGATGTGTTTGCGATTGCAGCACTCGCGCAAGTTGAGTGCCTGTCGTTCGGCATCATGGATTTTGTCTCGGCGCATTACGGCGCGATTCCGGCCAGCGCGATGCGCACGCCCGGTCAATTTACCCACCCGCTGGTCATGCGTGCCAAGCTGGCGATTTCAGCAGCCTGTCATGCGCACGGCAAAGTCCCTTCACACAATGTCACGACCGACATCAAGGACAGCGGCATCGCTGCCAACGATGCCAGCCGGGCCGGTGCCGACTGCGGTTACACCCGGATGTGGAGCATTCATCCTGACCAGATCAAGCCAATCGTCAAGTCGTTCATGCCACGTAATTCCGAAGTGGCCGAGGCGGCACAAATTCTGACCGATGCCCAGGCCGTATCATGGGGACCGATCAAACATCATGGTCGATTGCATGATCGCGCCAGTTATCGCTATTACTGGACTATCCTGCAACGTGCACGCGCGAGTGGCATGCCGCTCCCCGACAGCGTTGCCCATTTGTTATCCACCTGATTCCGGAGATTCATTCATGACCAAACTGTTTTCCACCCTGCTGACTGGCCTGCTAGTTTCTGGCCTCGCATTGACTGCCCCGACCGTCTTTGCCGCCACCGACACCGGTGCCCCTGCCGTAAAGAAAGTCGTCAAGAAAGTCGTCAAGAAAAAAGCGGCTTCCAAGAAAGCGGTCGTTGCGCCACCAGCCGCCTACGAACTGGCCGCACCCGATGACGACGATACCGGCACGCCCATTGATGTTGCCGTTGCACCAGCCATCGAATACAAATGCGAACTCGGCAATACGCTGACGATCTTTCGCAACGACGGCGATGACAATTACATCGCGCTGCGCTGGCACAAAGTGCTGACCCGCATGAAGCGCGTCGCCACCACCACCGGCGCGCATCGTTTCGAGAACAAGCGATCCGGCCTGGTCTGGATCGGCATTCCTGCCAAAGGACTGCTGCTTGACTCGCGCAAGGGACAGCAACTGGCCAACGAATGCAAGGACCCATCCCAGATGGCACTGGCACTGGCCGCTGGCGACGCCCGTAGCTGATCGCACGAACACCCTGCCGGCACGGAGCAAAAGACTCTGGCCGGAACCCGTATTTCACTTGTCACCCCGCAATCATAGGAGAGGTCATGGCCCGCAATACGCTTAATACGCTCAAGGAATTCAAGCTGTCCGATTCCAAAAAAGGCAAGTTCTACTCACTGCCAGCACTGCAAAAAAAACTCGGTGTCGACATCTCGCGTCTGCCAGTCTCGATCCGTATCGTGCTGGAGTCCGTACTGCGCAATTGCGATGGTAAAAAAGTCACCGAAGCGCATATTCACGAACTGGCCAACTGGGGTGCCACGGCAGCCCGGATCAATGAAATCCCGTTTGTTGTCTCGCGTGTGGTACTGCAGGATTTCACTGGTGTGCCGCTGCTGGCAGACCTGGCCGCGATGCGTAACGTCGCTGCCAAAATGGGCATCAAAGCCAAGAACATCGAACCACTGGTGCCAGTCGACCTGGTCGTCGATCACTCGATCCAGATCGATCACTTCCGTGAAAAAGACGCGCTCGACCTGAACATGAAGCTCGAATTCTCGCGCAACAAAGAGCGCTACCAGTTCATGAAATGGGGCATGCAGGCATTTGACACCTTCGGCGTGGTGCCACCGGGCTTCGGTATCGTCCATCAGGTCAATCTGGAATACCTGGCGCGCGGCGTCCACAAGACAGAAGACAAAGTTTATTACCCGGACACGCTGGTCGGCACGGACTCGCACACCACCATGATCAACGGTATCGGCGTGGTCGGCTGGGGTGTCGGCGGTATCGAAGCCGAAGCCGGCATGCTGGGCCAGCCAGTCTATTTCCTGACCCCTGACGTGGTCGGCGTGAACCTGACCGGCATGCTGCGCGAAGGCGTCACCGCGACCGATCTGGTGCTGACCATTACCGAAATGCTGCGCAAGGAAAAAGTCGTCGGCAAGTTCGTCGAGTTCTTCGGCGAAGGCACCGAAACCCTGTCGCTGACCGACCGTGCCACGATCGCCAACATGGCACCGGAATACGGCGCCACGATGGGCTTCTTCCCGGTAGACGATCAAACCATCGAGTACTTCAAGGGCACCGGCCGCAGCAAGTCCGAAATCGAATCGTTTGAAGCGTACTTCCGTGCCCAAGGCCTGTTCGGTATTCCGAAAGC
This sequence comes from Actimicrobium sp. CCI2.3, assembly GCF_035019065.1. Taxonomy (NCBI): domain Bacteria; kingdom Pseudomonadati; phylum Pseudomonadota; class Betaproteobacteria; order Burkholderiales; family Oxalobacteraceae; genus Actimicrobium; species Actimicrobium sp. CCI2.3. The sequence continues at coordinate 86,845 of NZ_JASJWR010000007.1, forward strand.
CGGCGACATTGATTACACCAACGTCGTCAGTCTGGATCTCGGCAAGGTCGCGCCATCTCTGGCCGGCCCGAAACGCCCGCAAGACCGCATCGAAATTGGTGCCGTCAAATCGACCTTCGCCGACCTGTTCTCGAAGTCGGTATCCGACAACGGCTTCAACAAGAAAGCAGACGATCTCGACGCTGTCTACACCAACACCGATGGCGTCAAGCTGATGAATGGCGACGTGCTGATTGCCGCCATCACGTCCTGCACCAATACCTCGAACCCGAGCGTGATGATCGCTGCCGGCTTGCTGGCCAAGAAAGCCGTCGAAGCCGGCCTGGTCGTCTCGCCGCACATCAAGACGTCGCTGGCACCTGGCTCGCGCGTCGTCACCAAGTACCTCGAAGCGGCCGGTCTGTTGCCGTACCTTGAAAAGCTCGGCTTCGGCGTCACCGCCTACGGCTGCACCACCTGTATCGGCAATGCCGGCGACCTGACGCCCGCAATGAACGAAGCCATTACCAAGCATGACGTGGTTGCTTCCGCGATCCTGTCGGGCAACCGTAACTTTGAAGCGCGGATCCACCCGAATATCCGTTCAAACTTCCTCGCCTCGCCACCGCTGGTCGTGGCGTACGCGATCGCCGGCAACATGACGCGCGACCTGATGACCGAGCCGGTTGGCACCGTCAACGGCAAGGACATTTTCCTGGGTGACATCTGGCCAACCTCGAAAGAGATCGCCAAGCTAATGAAGCACGCGATGAATGCGAAGACCTTCAAGGAAAACTACGCAGCCGTCAAGGGCGCGCCGGGCAAGCTGTGGGAAGACATCAAGGATGCGGCCAAGGGTGAAGTCTACAACTGGCCAACATCGACCTACATCGCCGAGCCACCGTTCTTCGCCGACTTCACGATGGAGCCGAAAGCGGCTGCCACCGGTATTACCGGCGCGCGCGCACTGGGCGTGTTTGGTGACTCGATCACGACCGACCATATTTCGCCAGCCGGTGCGATCAAGGAATCAAGCCCGGCCGGAAAATGGCTCAAGGCCAACGGCGTGTTGCTGGCAGACTTCAACTCGTACGGCTCGCGTCGCGGCAATCATGAAATCATGATGCGCGGCACCTTCGCCAACGTGCGGATCAAGAACCTGATGATCCCTGCCAAGGCCGACGGTTCACTGGTCGAAGGCGGCATCACGCGCTTCCAGCCAACTGGCGAAGAAATGTCGATCTACGATGCAGCGATGGCCTATGTCGAAGCGGGCACACCGACGATGGTGTTTGCCGGCGAAGAATACGGCACCGGATCGTCGCGTGACTGGGCGGCCAAGGGTACGCAACTGCTGGGCGTGAAAGCCGTGTTCGCCCGTTCGTTCGAGCGTATCCATCGCTCGAACCTGGTCGGCATGGGCGTCTTGCCATTGCAATTCCTGGGCACCGATAGCACCGTCACGCTGGGTCTCACCGGCAGTGAAACCTTCGACCTGAAAGGGATCGAAAGCGACATCAAGCCACAGCAAGAAGCCACGCTGGTGATTCATCGCGCCGATGGCAGCTCGCAAGACGTCAAGGTGCTGCTGCGTATCGATACACCAATCGAAGTCGATTACTACAAGCACGGCGGCATCCTGCCATTCGTATTGCGCCAGTTGCTGGCCGCGTAATTCGCTTCAGGTTCATGCAGTGCAAAACGCCGGGTTCGCCCGGCGTTTTTTTTGGGGTTGCGGGATCGGTGCAATTGATACGTCAGGTAGGGTGCAATAACCGAAGGGCATTGCACCGCTTTTTTTCGCGCAGAACCCGATTCGCGATAAACCGTATAAACCGATCTGTCCGGGCCACCCTATCCGCCCCGCGAATCCTCTACAATGACGAATTGCGTTTCAGTTACCTCACTTACCCCTCATGCGTCGTCAAAACAAAACCGGTTCCCACAAAATTTCCCCTGACAGCCAGCGCCTGGCGACGTTTGCCTCAGCCATCGTGCTGTCTTCGAGCCGCATCGAAGAGCGCGGCTGGGAAAGCCAGCTCGATGCCTTGTTACAAAAGCTGCTCAAAGCCGATCATCAGGACACCATCGATAGCGCGCTCGACCTGCTGTTCCAGTCCGATGCGATGGCGTACGACGTGCTGATGGAGGCCGCGGAAGCCAATAGCGAATCGGCCGTACTCGAACACGATGACCAGCTCTACGATGCGCTGCTGCTGGCCGTCCCCGTGCTGGCCTGGACACGTTTTTCGATTGCTTCCGGCCCGATTCCTGCCGACATGGTGATGACACTGAGCGCCCACTTGCAGGCGCACGTGCTGGCAGCCGACGTCAAGATGGCGATGGCACCAACGCTGTTTGCGATCGACCAGTTGCCCCGTTCGCATGTCGAAACCTGGACCGTGACGCATCGACTGGCGCAGGCTGCGCTCAAGAAAACAGTCCTGCGTACCCCCACCAGCGTACCGGAAACCGCGCCGTTCCTGGCTGACACGCGCTATCTGCTGGTGACGGTTGTCGTGCCGGCAGGCGCGCCGCTGATGCGCTGGCAAGCATCGCTTGACCTGGCCGACCGCGATCTCGCGCTGACCCAGTGGCAAGCGCAGGCACTGCCGAACGTGACGCGACTGCTGCCCGGCTGTGGCATCGAGCTGCTCTTGCCCGAAGCGTATTACGTCGCCTGTCGCGAAGGCGACCGGCAAATCCGGCCGGCCTCGATCAACGCGGCGGTGCATTTTCTGCACCACACGCTGGCCATCGAAACACGCGACCTCCAGGCCAGCATCGGCAGCTTCGGCGAAGACACCCTCCATGGCCGCGCTGACGAATACCGGATCGGCTTTAGTACCGGCAAGGATGGCGAAGTGGTCTACGGCGTGGTCTGGCCGCTGTATGGCGAGGAGGACGAAGAAGACATGGGCGACCCGGCCGAGCTGCCATTACAGCGACTGGCCGCTGGCGAAGTGCCGCATCCGACACCACTCGAAGAAATCACCGCGCTGCTGCGCGATGCCGGCGTGACACGCATTACCCAGCATCCGGACCGCTTCCCGCTCGAATTCTGCGATGACTGCGGTGCGCCACTGTTCCCCGATCCCGAAGGAGAACTGGTGCATGCCGAAATGCCCGAAGACGCGCCACAAGGATCACCTCATTTCCATTGACAAGTCGATAGGCGCACCGGCTGCGCCGGTCGCTTGACGACCACCAGAGAGAGGCCATGGATCGCGATGCACTGCTGAGAACGATCCGCGACGAATTTCTGCGTGCTTTCGTTCTGGCAGCAGACCGGGCTTTGCCACGCGCTGCGGCGACCCTGCTGCGCAGCGCAGAGACCACGTTATCAGCGACGGACCAGCGCCGCTTGCTGAGTGCGCATCACCTGTTCCGCGAATGTGAAACCGAGCTGAACAAGCACCTCCGCCACAACTTGGACTTGTTGCTTGACCGCAGTTTCCAGACCACGTACAGCACGTTTAGTCCCGCCTTGACGGACAGCTTCACAACGACCGAACTGACGCAGCTCGATCCCACCGTGCACGTCGACCTGCTGCGCATTAACGAAGTCACCGCGCGTTTTCGGCATGCCGCCGACAACCCGTTGCGCGACCTCACTATTCGCATCGCGCGCCTGTTCGACCAGGACCGCATCAATGAGCGCGACAATCCGTTCCGGCCATTCTTGCTGTCACGCGCGTTAGCAAGCGCCATCGACAACATTGGCCAGCAAGCCGATATCAACACCACACTGTTCGATCAGCTGGCTGACGACATGCGCAGTGAAATCACCGTGATTTACGATGCCGTCAATAAGTTACTGGCCAGTCACGGTATCGCCGCGACCACCGACCACCACGAGCAGATGACAATCGAGGTCGTTGCCAGATTGTTCGACTTCATTCGTCGCGACCCGCAGATACCGGTCGACGTGCGCGCCCAGCTCGCACGACTGCAGTTACTCGTACTCAAGATCGCGCTGCGCGACAATGCACTTCTCACCGACAAGAATCATCCGGTACGACTGCTGATGAACCGGATTGGCGCGGTCTCGGTCGGCCTCAACCAGACCGATCCCCTTGGCGTGCACGTCATCGCTGAAATCCGACGCGTCGTCGATGCCCTGCTCACCGACCAGCGCGAACATGCCGATCTTTTTCCCGTGTTGCTGGAGCAGTTCGACGCCTTCATTACACAAGAATTGCGCGGCAGTGACAGCCCGGTAGATCTCGCTGTCGTGGCACTTGAAAAAGCCCGGCACCGCACGCTGCACCTTGCCCGTCTGAAGGCCGGACTTGCGGAAAGTCTTGACGGACTCAACATCGATCCGTTCCTTGATAATTTTCTGACGACGACCTGGATCGGAGCCATCGAACGCGCCGAGCGTCACAGCGACACAGCGGGGCTCCACTTGCGCCAGCTTGTGCCAGACCTGCTATGGAGCATTATTCCCAAGCATTTACCCGCGCAGCGCCAACAGCTACTGGGCATGCTGCCAGGCCTGGTCGACATTTTGCGCGAGGGGATGCTGCAAGCAAAGATGAGCGGTATCGAACGACTGGATGTGTTGAACTGGCTGGTCGAGCTACACAGCCGTGCATTGCGCGGTGCCGTGGCTGGCGGACCGGACTTGATGCTCGACACCTTGCAGCAGCGCTTCGCGCTGTTCACCAACGCACCCGACCGTGGCACCAGCACGGTGCCCATCGCAGCGCTTGAAGTCGCAGGTGCCGACCCGCATTCCGACGACTTCCTCATCGAAGCCTTGCACGAGACCAATGCTGCGCTAGTGTTGCTTGATCCCTTGCTTGATCCGATGCTTGATCCGATGCTTGAGCAAGACGCTCCGGAGTCGTCGGTTGATGTTCAGACAGATACCAATAGCATCCTCGCCAGACTGCGCAGCGGAGTGTCCATGACCATCACGCTCGGCACCCTCCCAAGCTCTGGCAGACTCCACTGGATCGACCACCACACGACGACATTGCTGCTGCAACTGGACGACCACCCTGCGCCGTCGATGCTGAGCGTGCGGCTGTTCCTCCGCCTGCACAGCCTCGGCCGGGCTGGTTTCAGCGAAACTGCACCGTTATTTGAACGGGCGGTGCATGCACTGATCTGAGCCAATCCACCAACCGTCGCTCACTTTATTTCCGTTCAGCAAGGCATTCCTGACAAATTACTGACAGCTCGCTATAGAATGACGACCGCTCTTTCATGGTGGAAAAAAAATGATTCCTCAATTCGTTCGTGATCTGAACATCGGCAACCGCCTTGGTCTTGGCTTTGCAGTCTTGCTATTGCTATCACTAGCCGTCGTCGCCATCGGAATCACACGACTAAACGCTGTCGCCGGTGCCACCCGTGACCTGCTGAAGGAACCGCTCGCTACCGAGCGACTGGTCAGCGACTGGAATCGCAACATCAGTGCCGGAGTGCGCCGCACGTCGGCGATTGCGCGCAGTAGCGATACGTCACTCGGGACTTTTTTCGCCGAGGATCAGGCCACCTCGACGAAGAACTCCAGCGAACTGCAGCAGGCGATCGGCACGCTAATGCGGACAGCTCAGGAAAAGGCTGTCTTCGCCGAAGTCGGTGCCTTGCGCAAGGTGTACCTGTCGAGCCGGGACCAGATTGTCTCGCTAAAAAAAGAAGGCAAACTCGACGAAGCCAACCAGGTGCTGGACCAGAGCTTTACGCCAGCGGCAAAACGCTACCTCCTCAAGATAGAAGAATTACAAAATGAAGAGCGCCGCCAGATCGATCAGGCCGCCATGGATATCGAGGCGAATTACCAGTCCGGTCGTAACCTGATGCTGGTCTTCGGCGTCGTGATGCTGATATTGGGTGTACTGATATCGTGGCTGCTGACCCGTTCAATCACGCAACCGCTGGCCAAAGCGGTGGGCTTTGCGCGCGAGGTGGCCAGTGGCAACCTGAGCGCTACGATTCGCAGCGATCGAGATGACGAAACCGGTCAGTTAATCGACGCCTTGCAAGCAATGGTGACAAATCTGTCGACACTGGTCACCGGAGTACGCAACGCCACTGACAACATCAGCGTTTCCGCGCAACAGATTGCCTCCGGTAATGCCGACTTGTCCCACCGCACCGAATCCCAGGCCAGCTCACTCGAAGAAACGGCCAGCGCGATGGAAGAACTGACCAGCACCGTGCGCCAGAATGCCGACCATGCGCACCAGGCCAACCAGCTTGCCGTCTCGGCGAGCGGCATTGCCATCAAGGGCGGTGCCGTAGTGCGCCAGGTTGTCACGACCATGGCAGCCATCAACGACAGCTCGCGCAAGATCGTCGACATCATCGGTGTCATCGACGGCATCGCATTCCAGACCAACATCCTGGCGCTCAATGCCGCTGTCGAAGCCGCCCGTGCCGGCGAACAAGGTCGCGGCTTTGCCGTTGTTGCTGCCGAAGTACGCAACCTCGCGCAGCGCAGTGCCAGCGCAGCGAAAGAAATCAAGACACTCATCAGCGACTCGGTCAAACAGGTCGAACAGGGCAACCGACAAGTCGATGAAGCCGGCAAGACGATGAACGATGTCGTCGACAGCGTCGGCCAGGTCGTCGGCATCATGCAGGAAATCACTGTCGCCAGCCAGGAACAGCGTGCCGGCATCGAGCAAATCAACACCGCCATCACGCAGATGGATGACATGACGCAGCAGAACGCCGCGCTGGTCGAGCAAGCTGCTGCTGCAGCCGAAAGCATGCGTAATCAGACGGTGCTGCTGCTTCGAGACGTCAGTGCGTTCATCATCACGGACAGAGCGCGCACGGCGACCCCTGCGCAAGTAAATGCCCGATTACTCATGCAGGGCTGATTTGACGAGAGAGGGATCGTGGTAGCTCGGTGCAATGCCCGAAGGGCATTGCACCACTCACACCGTCAGCGTGCGCCAGAAAAAATCACACCGCATCCAGCATTGGCACCAAAATCGCCGCACCGAGTTGCGCACTGCGATCGCCATCCCAGCCAATGCGCGCATCCGGCAAGTTTGCATTGTCCTTGAATGGCATTTCCAGCGTCAGCGACACACACTTGAAGTGATGCGCCACATACTTCGATGCCAGCTTCAGGACCTCTGCACGGTACTTGCCGGTACCATATCCGAACTTGGTCTGAAAATCGGGACTGGCCTGCACGAAGCCATCAATAAAGCGCTGCTGCGCACTGGCTTGCTCGGCACTGAAATCTTCCAGCATTTCGCTGCCGGCCACGAACACGTAAGGCAGCGCTTCATCGCCATGAATATCGAGAAACAAATCGCAGCCTGTTTCGTGGATCTTCGCTTTGACGCCCAGCACTTCCGGACTGCTTTCCAGCGACGGCGTCATCCACTCGCGGTTGAGATTGGCACCGGTAGCATTGGTACGCAAGTTACCGCGCACCGATCCATCCGGATTCATGTTGGGCACGATGTACAGCACAGCCTTGTCGAGCAATGCGACGGCGACCGGATTGTCGGGATCCAGCAATGCGCCGACCATCCCTTCAACACACCACTCGGCCATTGTTTCGCCAGGATGCTGACGAGCGATGACCCAGATTTTTTTGGCGGCGGCCGGGTTGCCGATGACAATGGCGTTGACGTCACGGCCATCCGCTGTTGTGGCGAGATCAATGATGCGGGCCAGTGGCGACGCTTCGGCATCACCGAGCAACTGCAAATGCCGCTCCCATGAGTACGGCTCGAAATACGCGTAATAGACGCTGTCGCGTTCAGGCGTATGCGCAATCGTCAAGACCTGACCATCGAACGTGGTCGGCACGCGAAACCAGCTCTCGCGGTCATAACTGGCGACTGCCTGGTAGTTTTCCCAACCACCCGGAAAAGCCGCTTGACCCGCATTCAGCAAACGCAATTGACACGCTTCGCCACGCGCCCCCTGCAAGCGGAAATAAAACCATTGCGCGAAATCAGCATGGCTGTCCTTGCGGATGTTCAGGTCAATCTGTTGCGGATTGGTTGCGGCGATGATCTCGATGGCGCCGGCATCGAACTGGTGGCTGATCTTGATGGGCATGGAGCTCGATTCTTGAAAAGGAGGAAGAGGACAGCCAGGGCTCACGAAAACGTGCATCAAGGCTGTCGTGTGGAGATCATGATAAAGGATTTTTTTGCGACAAGAAGGCCACGCAAAATAACGTACTGACATGGCGGCATGACGACTTGCTCTGCTATACTCCGAAGCTCGTCGGGGCGTAGCGCAGCCTGGTAGCGTACGTGCATGGGGTGCACGGGGTCGAGTGTTCGAATCACTCCGTCCCGACCAGTATTATCAAGAGGTTACAAGCTTGCGCTTGTAGCCTTTTTTGTTGTGCGGCTGACTGTCTCTTATTTTTATCTCCACAGCTCACCCACAACAAATTCTCAGCAGATTACAAGAGGACACGAAGTCCTTGAATGGTGATCGGCATCGAAGCACAGCAGGATTCAGAGCGTGACTGGTTTAAAACGACGTGCCGTCACTCGCGAACAAACTGATCAGAAAACTCCTTCAAGACTAACGCGTCATTTTCCAGAGCATTACGCGCTGAATCAAATGAAGAACGACGATAAGTCTTCACAGGAATTTCCGCAGCCCATTTATCATTCCCGAAAAACTGAAATCCGCTTTCCTTGATTTCCTTGAAAATCTGAATCGCTTCCTGTTTATTTCTTACCATGACCACGCCACCATAATGTCCGATGCGCTTCGGCAAAAAGATTACACCAGGATAGTTATCGGCAATAACGGTATAAGGATTCTGCGTATCGGCTCCATGCTGAACAATACAATTGTCGTCAGTTCGTCCTAATGCCTTGTTTATCTCAGGAATAAATTTATTCAACCTTGGTGAAATAATTCCCCGATCGCACTCTGGTTCGGCGACGTGAAGACTATCCTCATGCAACTCAGGTTTTGCTATTCCAGCGCTAGTCGATAAAGGTATATTCTCTTTTTCATCTGACATTTCAAAGTCACGCAATAACTTGTCCGATATCGCTCTGCCGGAAGCGCTGGATGACTTATAGTTATCCTGCGTACCGAACCGGTCAAACGGCACCGCAAACAAGAGCAGGTCATAGTCAGCTGTTATCGGACGTGGCGGCTTCCCGGTGCTGCCGGACTGGGCCAGGACATTGACTGGCTCACCTTGATACGCTATTGCATATTCAGCCACCTGATTGCGAACCGATAATTTAGCTGAAAAGACATGCTGTTGATTATTTTTTTTGGCGAGAATACATAGATTATCCGAACTCCCCGTGATGCCTTGGGTGATGATCCCCATTCTACATAACGTATCCAGACGATCCTGATTAATCACCAACGGAATACTAACGGCATGTTTATTATTAATACAGGCGTTAATTTCACCATTTGCTTTCTTAATTACTTTTGTCTTTCCGGCGATTTTACTTAATTCTTGCAGAACAGGAATAAACCCTGCCATCGGCCCCCAATCTGCACTTTTACCTTTGATAGTCAAACCTTTTGTGGGATAACCCTGCTCAAGCAATTGGGTTGCTAACGGATTAACCGGACGAAATCCGAATACAACGTCATTTTTTGTTGCCAGATCGGACAAGATGGTGAGGTGACTGTCAACAATGCCATGTTCGCTGCCACGTGCACGAACTGCTTCAATACCGCAGACTATCGCGCCGGATTCGTTATTACGGGAGTTTATTCGGGAAGATGATTGCGAAGATAATACTGAACGCAATACAGGATTTTTTTGTGATTTAATCATCATGATGATATTCATTTTGAATTTATTTTTATCTTAAAATATCTGCAATCATAGATATTCATTTATTTTAAATAAACACAAACTGATTATCAAATAACACAGGGATTATTAATTAATTCAAGCCCGCCCATTCATCACAGTTCGATTTATTGTCAATTTGTGGCTGCAGAGGATAAACAGTTCCTTATTGACGACAAATATCACCAAAAGGTAATGCAATGTGTGTTGCATTGACCCTTACGATCAAACCGACGGCATTGTGCATCGCGCAGCAATGCCGAGGATTTCCTGCACGTTTTTTAGTACTGCAAGATGACCAGACTGGCCTTATTTGACGCGCTGCTTCTCCAGCTTGCGCGCCAGCGTGCGGCGATGCATGCCGAGCCGGCGTGCCGCTTCCGAGATATTAAAGTTCGATTCACGCAAGGCGTCATGAATGTGCTCCCATTCGAGCGTCTTGATCGACGTCGACCGGTTGGTCAGGCTGACGTCGGTCTTGCCAGCGATGTTGCCGAAAGCGGCTTCGATGTCGTCGGTGTTGGACGGTTTGGCGAGATACTGGCAGGCACCGAGCTTGATCGCTTCCACCACCGTGACGATGCTGGCGAAGCCGGTCAATACCACAACCAGAATCGACGGATCATGCAAATTGAGCATGCGTACGCAATCGAGCCCTGACGATATCCCGTCCAGCTTCAGATCAACCACGGCAAAGCCGAAGGCGTGCTGTTTCACCAGCAGCGCGGCTCCTTCAAGGTTACTGGCAAGGAAAACCGTGTAGCCGCGCCGCTCGAACGAGCGCCCGAGCGTGCGTGCGAAGACCGCATCGTCTTCGATAATCAGCAACTGACGGGTCACCGGCGGCGCATTGTCGATCAGGTCATTCAAGGCTGATTGCCGCCAACGGAAGAGTGACCTGGACCAGTGCCCCACCCGACACAAGATTGCGGGCATGGACCACGCCGCCCAGCTTGCGCACCACATTCACGGTGAAAAACAGACCAAGCCCTCCCCCCGGGCGTCCTTTGGTGGACTGGTAGGGTTTGCCGAAGTGCGTCAACATCGGCGCAGGGAAGCCATCGCCGGCGTCGGTGACGACCAGCCGGAGCACGCCGCCTTCGCGCATGGCTTCAAAACGCAGCCAAGTTGGGGACGACTCGAAAGCGTTATCAAGCACGTTGCAGATCATTTGCTTGAGTGCGGAATCGAACACCACCGGCATGTCCTGTTCGATGTGGTTGTTATATTCAAGGACAACCACCGGGCGGGTGACGCGCCATTCCAGTACCAGCTCATCTAGGAACGTGCAAATGGTGGTCTTGATCGACGATTCGCCACGGGCTTCGCCGGCCGACATGAGCACACCGCTCACGATCGTCTTGCAGCGTTTGAGTTGCGCCTGCATTTCACCCAGCTCATCGAGCAGTTGGGGGTTCTTCCGGAACTCCGGCATGTGCCGCCAGTCGCCGAGAATTACGGACAGCGTTGCCAGCGGCGTACCCAGTTCGTGCGCTGCGCCGGAGGCCAGCAATCCCATGCGGACGATGTGCGCTTCTTCGGCAGCATGCTGGCGCAAGTCGGCCAGCATGGCTGCGCCACTACGCAAATTGTTGTTGATCCGGCTGACAAAAAACACCAGCAGACTGGCATTGAGCGCGAAGCACAACAGCATGCCTTCGATGTACAGATTGGACAGACCGCTAAGCTGCTCGGTTGGAAGGAGCAGCGGCTTGGCATACAGCGACAGACAGGCCAGGCAAGTACTGGTGATAGCGACAAACACCCAGGTCGACCAGGCTTCAAGCAGCACCGCACCCAGGATGACCTGCAGCAGGTAGAGGAAAGCAAACGGATTGGTGGTACCGCCGGTCAGATAGAGTAGCCCAGTCAATGTCGCCGCATCAACCAGCAAGGCGAGAAACAGTTCGCCATTGGTCACCACCCGTGATGCCCGCCAGCGTAAATGACTGGCGATGTTGAAGAGGATGAGGCAGGCCAGCACCTTGAGCAGATCACGCAGCGGCAAGGCAATACCAAAACCAAAAATGACCACGGCAATCGTCGTGATCTGCCCCACCACGGCGATCCAGCGTAACTGGATCAACAGCAGCATGTTGCTGTGGCCAGCATTGCTTTCGGCACCAGGCCCGTCCTGTGACACCGATGATGGTGTCTGATTTTCCGGCATGGCGGACAGGCGAAATGGGTTCATGTCGTTGAGTCTAGGTCATTGTCCGGAAACTTGCCCGCGCGCAGCAAACGTCGCTCCTCACGCAGATTCCAGGCTACGGCACCGCCAAGCATGAACGCCAGAATAAACCACGTAATGGCATACACCAGGTGGCTGTTGTGGAAGGCAATCACCGTCAATCCGCCGACGGGCTGATCGCCGGACGGATCATCGGATCGACCACCGGCGCTGGCTGCGTCGGCATCGACGAAATACGGTGCAACCGGACCGACCGCGCTGACGATATTGCCGGCAGCGGCAATCGCGCCAACATCCCGTGAATACCACCGATTGTTGGCAGGATCATTGCGACGCAGGAATGCTCCGCCTTTTTCAGTGATGCGCAGCAGTCCAGTGACAGTCGTTATCGCACCGGCGCGATCGACGGCATCGGCGACAGGACGTCCCGCTCCCGGCAACCAGTCGCCAGTACGGGCAGGCACATAGCCGCGGTTGACCAGCACCACATCGCCTGCGGCACGCCGCAGCGGTGTGAGTAACCAGAAACCACTACCGCGCTCGGTCACCGCCTGTACCCGCACCGAACGGCCATACAAGTATTGACCGGTAACTTGCACATGGCGATAACCATCCGATTCGGCCGTCACACCGGACCAGTCCGGTGCTGCAGGCACGTCGACGGCCGGGGCATTAACCCGCGCATCGACACGTGCGATCAGGTCGAGCTTCCATTGCAAGCGCGCGACCTGCCAGCCGCCCAGTCCCAGCAAGGTCAGAAAGATCACGCCGGCTCCGGTCAGCAACAGTACCTTGCCGGTCTTCGAGCGCATTCGGGAGACACCAGCCGCCGCGCTCACGCCAAGGATGCCGGTCTGATGATCGACATCCGCACTGCAATGCGTTGCATCACGGTGCTTTTGGCGCGACGGGCATATCCTTCATGCCCTCCATGCCTTCCATCCCCTTCATCCCTTCCATCCCCTTCATGCCCTCCATGGCTGGCATCGCTGGTGCACTCTTGATCGACCCGGTCGTTGCATCGCCTGTGGTGTCGGGCATCATCCCCGGCATCATGTTGTGATTGAGGTGATACATGACCCAGATCGAACCGCTGAGCATGATCACGACCAATATCGTCGTGAAGATCAGCGCGAGTATCGACCAGCCGCCTTCCGACTTCGTATTCATGTGCAGGAAGTACACCATGTGTACGACGATCTGCACGGCCGCCAATCCAAGAACGACCAGAGCGGTCGTGCTCGAGCTCTCGAAGACTTTACCCAGCACGACCCAGAACGGAATCGCGGTCAGGATGACGGCCAGGATGAAGCCGGTCAGATAGCTTTTTGCGGTGCCATGATCGGCATGCGTGTGATGACTCTCATCATGCTCGTTGTGGCCGCTGTCAGGGGCTGCCACGTGGTTATGTGTCGTACTCACGGCAGGACTCCCATCAGATAAACAAAGGTAAAGACGCCGATCCACACTACGTCAAGGAAATGCCAGAACATCGACAAGCACATCAGGCGACGGCTGTTTTCTGTTGTCAGGCCATACATGCCGACCTGCAACATCAATGTCACCAGCCAGATGATGCCGAACGTCACGTGCAAACCGTGGGTACCGACCAGCGTGAAGAACGCAGTCAGAAATCCGCTGCGTTGCGGGCCAGCGCCTTCCTGGATAAGGTGAATGAATTCATACATTTCCAGGCCAATGAAGCAGGCCCCGATCAGGCCGGTAATCCCCAGCCAGATCAGTGTGCTACGCACGCGCTTGCGCTGCATTTCCAGCATCGCAAAGCCGTACGTGATCGACGACACCAGCAAAAACGCGGTGTTGAGGGCAACCAGCGGCAGGTTAAACAGCTCGGCCCCGGTCGGGCCGCCCGCATAGTTCCTGCCGAGCACTGCATACACTGCGAACAGTGCAGCAAATACCAGGCAGTCGCTCATCAGATACAACCAGAAACCGAGCGTCGTGCCGTTCTCCGGGTGATGCTCCAGCACGTAATACCGCGTGCTGTCGGTGGAGGGAGAAGTCACTGTATTACGCATGTTGGGTCAGCAATCTTGTACGGTTATCTTCAATCCGGGTGACTTCTTCAGCCGGGATGTAAAAGTCACGCTTGTAGTTGAACGTGTGGGCAATAATCCCGGCAATCATCATGCCGAAGCTCATGCCAGCGACCAGCCACATGTGCCAGATCAGGGCAAACCCAATCACCGCAGTCATCAGCGCAATCAGGAAACCTGCTGCCGTATTTTTTGGCATGTGGATTGGCAGGAAACCGGTCACCGGACGGACATAACCATTTTGCTTCATGTCAGCCCAGGCATCGGTGTCATGAACCCGTGGCGTGAAGGCGAAGTTGTACGACGGTGGTGGCGACGAAGTCGACCACTCCAGCGTACGACCACCCCATGGATCGCCAGTGAAATCGCCCAGTTCTTTCCGACGGATGTAGCTGACGATCAACTGAATGATGAAGGCAGCGATACCCAGTGCGATCAGCACTGCACCAGCAGCGGCGATCTGGAACCAGATCTGCAACGACGGATCTTCAAAATGGTTCAGACGACGTGTCACACCCATCAGGCCAAGCACATACAGCGGCATGAAGGCGAAATAGAAGCCCACTGTCCACAACCAGAACGACCACTTGCCCCAGTACGAATCCAGCTTGTAACCGAAGGCTTTCGGGAACCAGTAATTGATACCGGCAAACATGCCGAACACGACGCCACCGATGATCACGTTATGGAAGTGCGCAATCAGGAACAGGCTGTTATGCAACACGAAGTCGGCCGCTGGTACTGCCAGCAACACGCCGGTCATGCCACCGATGACGAAGGTAATCATGAAGCCAATCGTCCACAGCATCGGTACTTCAAAACGGATACGACCGCGGTACATCGTGAACAGCCAGTTGAAAATCTTGGCCCCGGTCGGAATCGAAATGATCATCGTCGTGATACCGAAGAAGGCATTGACGCTGGCCCCCGACCCCATCGTGAAGAAGTGATGCAGCCACACAATGTAGGAAAGAATCGTGATCACCAGTGTCGCGTACACCATCGACGTATAGCCGAAGATCCGCTTGCTCGAGAAGGTGGCGACAATTTCGGAGAACACGCCAAATGCCGGCAAGACCAGAATGTAGACTTCCGGGTGACCCCAGATCCAGATCAGGTTGACGTACATCATCGAATTTCCACCAAGGTCGTTGGTAAAGAAATTGGTGCCGACCATGCGGTCCAGTGACAGCATGCCGAGTACGGCAGCCAGTACCGGGAAAGCGGCGACAACCAGGATGTTGGTACACAGCGATGTCCAGATAAAGATCGGCATTTTCATCAGCGTCATGCCGGGTGCGCGCATCTTGACGATGGTGGCGATCAGGTTAATCCCCGATAGTAGCGTCCCTACCCCCGCCACCTGTAGCGACCAGATGTAATAGTCGACCCCCACATCCGGACTGGACAATATCCCGGACAACGGTGGATAGGCCAACCAGCCGGTCCTGGCGAATTCACCCACGAACAGTGATGCCATCACCAGCATGCCGCCAAATGCGGTCATCCAGAAACTGAAGTTGTTCAGGAACGGGAAGGCCACGTCACGTGCGCCGATTTGCAGCGGAATGACGTAGTTCATCAGTCCGGTGACCAGCGGCATCGCGACAAAGAAAATCATGATCACGCCGTGCGCGGTGAAAATCTGATCGTAGTGATGGGCCGGCAGGAAGCCGCCGGAATCACCGAATGCAAACGCCTGCTGCGCACGCATCATCAGCGCATCGGAAAATCCGCGCAACAGCATGATCAGAGCGAACACGATGTACATGATGCCAATGCGTTTGTGGTCAATGCTGGTAATCCAGTCGCGCCAGAGCGGGCCCCAGAGTTTGTAGTACGTCAGTGCGCCTAGCACCGCTGCACCGCCTATCCCTACCATCAGGAAGGTCGCCAGAAGGATGGGCTCATGCAGGGGAATCGCTTCCCAGGTGAGCCTTCCGAAAATCAACTTCGTCAGATCCATATTATTGAACATCGTTTTTTCCTGAAACAAAATGAAGCTGCCCGGCAGGCGAGCAACGAGGCAGTCGCACCATAGCGACATGCCCGGACAAAACTGTCCGCTGATACTGGTGTTGTTGGTGCTGCTGGTACTGGAAATTATTCTTTTGCATTGCCATGCCCCATCGCCGCATGGGCATCTTTCATCATTGTCGCGTCCATGCAGGGCTCGCCGGCGACGACGCAGCGATTAACGATGGCATGGAACAGATCGCCATCGACTTCACCGAACCGCTGTACCGGCACGCGCTCGCTAGGCTTTTCAAGCTCGACGTAGCTGGCCCGGCGAAGCGTCTTGCCTTCGTCACGGACTTGTTTTACCCAGCCATCGAAACCTTCCTTTGTCATGCCATGGAACTTGAAGCGCATGTCCGAAAAACCGGCTCCGCTGTAATTGGCCGAGAAGCCGTCGTACACGCCCTGCTTGTTGATGACTGCATTGAGACTGGTTTGCATCCCCGGCATGGCGTAGATCTGGCCGGCCAGTGCCGGAATGTAAAACGAATTCATCACGGTCGACGCGGTGATCTTGAAACGGATCGGTACGTCAACCGGGGCAGCAAGTTCGTTGAGGCTGGCGATGCCCAGTTCCGGGTAAATGAACAACCACTTCCAGTCGAGTGCGACGACCTCGACGATCAGCGGCTTGGTGCCTGCGGCGATCGGGCGATCAGCGTCGATATGCGTCAGCGCCCGGTAAGGATCAAGCTTGTGAGTGCTGATCCACGTGATCGTGCCAAGCACGATGATGATCAGCAGCGGCGCGCCCCAGATAATCAGTTCGAGCCGGGTTGAATGATCCCAGTCCGGTTCGTAAATCGCAGCGGTATTGCTCTTGCGGTAGCGCCAGGCGAACAGGATGATCAGCACGATCACCGGCACGATAATCAGCAGCATCAGCAGCGTCGAGACGATGAGCAAATTACCTTGCTGCTGGGCGATGTAACCGGACGGACTCAACAGAACCGTGTTGCATCCGGCAAGCGGGAGGGTGGCTGACAGCAGCAGGAGACGGCGTAAATTCAAGGCAATCATGCTAGAAAATCCAGTTCGATATATCAGAATGTGCTAACTTAAATCCAACGTCCGTTTCGCACAATTGGACGTTTTGTCCACCCCCCCTGAATTTAGAGACTCGAAGGCAACAAGACCATGCAAATCAACCAGGGACACCACACCGGCAATGCCGCACCAGCGCAAACACATTCCAGCGTCAGAGACCGGAATCATGCCAACCATGACCACAGCGTCATCCGCCCCGCCGAAATCGCCGTTGGCGTAATCATCGGCAGGGCCTCCGAATACTTCGATTTTTTTGTCTATGCAATGGCCTCGGTACTGGTCTTCCCGTCCGTATTTTTTCCGTTTGCATCGCCACTAGACGGTGCACTGTACGCCTTTATGATTTTTTCGTTCGCCTTCGTCGCGCGCCCGCTTGGCACCGTGCTGTTCATGGAAATCCAGCGTCGCTTCGGACGCGAAGTCAAGCTCACGCTGGCCCTGTTCATCCTCGGTATCTCGACCGCAGGAATCGCCTTCCTGCCCGGTTATGCCAGCCTCGGCACTGCGTCGATCGTGGTGCTGTCGCTGCTGCGTATCGGCCAGGGCATTGCCGTGGGCGGTTCGTGGGATGGCCTGCCATCGCTGCTGGCGCTCAATGCGCCGCCGGAGCGGCGCGGCTGGTACGCGATGCTAGGACAACTGGGTGCGCCGCTCGGATTCATGGTCGCCGGCGGATTGTTCGCGTACCTGCTGTCGAACCTCACCAGCGCGGAGTTCATGGACTGGGGCTGGCGCTTTCCGTTCTACGCGGCCTTCGCGATTAACGTCGTGGCGCTGTTCGCCCGGCTGCGACTGGTCTCGACGAATGAATATGCCAACCTGCTCGACGAGCGCGAACTCGAACCGACCGGCATCGTCGAGCTGTCCCGCTCGCAGGGACGCAATATTGTCATCGGTGCGCTGGCCGCACTGGCCAGCTATGCGCTGTTTCATCTGGTGACCGTGTTTCCGCTGTCCTGGATATCGCTGCACTCGATCCGACCGATCAACGAGTTCCTCGAAATCCAGATCCTGGGCGCAGCGCTGATGGCGCTCGGCGTCGTGGTCTCGGGCCTGATCGCAGACCGTGTCGGCCGCCGGACCACGCTGGGTACTTGCGCGGTGCTGATCGCCATCCTGAGCGCCTTCGTCCCGATGCTGATCAATGGCGGCGCGATGGGCGAAAATATTTTCATACTGGTCGGTTTCAGCTTGCTCGGCCTGTCCTATGGCCAGGCTGCCGGTGCCGTGACGGCCAACTTTGCGTCACGTTATCGCTATACCGGCGCCGCCCTGACCTCGGACTTGTCATGGCTGGTCGGTGCCGGCTTTGCACCACTGGTCGCGCTGGCACTGGCATCGCACTTCGGGCTGGCCTACGTCGGCTTGTATCTGGTTTCAGGTGCGCTCTGTACACTAGCGGCATTGCGTATCAATCGCGCGCTGGAAATTCATAACTGATTCGATGCATTCGGTGCAATGTCCAACGGATGTTGTACTGCTCAGCCAAAGGGACGCACGCCATGCCGCCGCAAGGAACCGTCATCCGGAACGCTGGAGCGGACCAGCTCGTAGAAAGAAGCTGCCTGACAAACTACTTTGGCGACAACTAGATTGACATCCATCGATTGAGGTTTTGAAGTTGCAGTTGCAGTTGAAGTTGAAGTTGAAGTTGAAGTTGAAGTTGATTTTGATTTTGACGTGGCAGTTGACGTTGACCTGTTCCGCATTGAAGCAGCTGCCAAAAACGGTAGTCAGGCAAGGGATCAGAGGGGCGCATGTCTGAGCGAAGCGAGTTTGCGACCCTCCCCTTGACTGACTACCGTTTTTGGGAACCCGAAGGGCAGCCGCTTCGCGGTCGCCTTTTTCTTGGTTACTTCTTTTTGGCGAAGTGTATGGACCGGGGACATGGGTAACACATGTACCAGGACATGGGTAACACATTATGCGTCGGTTTTTTCCCGCAAATCGATTTTCATGAAGCGTTGATGGCAAAAATAAGCGTGGTAAAACCCGTCTTCATCACTGACTGGTCGCAGCGCAATCGCATACCCTTTTAGCGCATTGGGCACCTTGAATTGGTACTTGCCATGCTTGACCGCACCGTGCCATCCCACCTTGAGAATCAGGTCGTTCTCGGCAT
This sequence comes from Actimicrobium sp. CCI2.3, assembly GCF_035019065.1. NCBI lineage: Bacteria > Pseudomonadati > Pseudomonadota > Betaproteobacteria > Burkholderiales > Oxalobacteraceae > Actimicrobium > Actimicrobium sp. CCI2.3. The sequence goes on from NZ_JASJWR010000007.1 coordinate 106,035, forward strand.
ACTCGATCGGCGCTAATACTTCTGAGTATTTCAATATACTAGGCTGGTATCGGGTCACTGGCGTAGCCATCTCAATGCCTTGGTGAGGACGTTCCGTGTTGTAGACCGTGCGCCAGGAATCGAATGTCGATTGCACCTCTGCGAGGTCCGTGAAGTGCCGACCCTGCAGCACATCAGCCTTGAGCGTGCGGTGAAACCGCTCTTCCTTGCCGTTGGTCTGAGGGTGCGCCGGACGGCTGTGACTGACCCAAATACCTTGGCGAATGAGCCAGATAGTCAAGGGTGTAATGCCGTGCTCGTGGGCGCGCGGACTGCCCCACGGCGGTCCATTGTCGGCATTAATCTGGACCGGTAAGCCATAACGCCGGAACGCGCGAATCAAGTGCTGCTGCACTGTTGCGAGGTTTGGCTGCGCGCAGGCTTCCAGAATCAGGTTGAACCGGGAGTGGTCGTCAAGCATCGTCAGCGGATAACACATGCCTGCGAGCGTTGGGAAATTACCCTTGAAATCAATCTGCCAGAGCCGGTTGGGCTGGGCATGCTCGAAGCGCTTCCAAGCTCGACTCTGCTGGCTCTGCGCTTCATCGATGAAGTCGTGATGTCGCAGTATCCGGGTGATGGTACTGGCGGCCGGCACATCCACATGGCCCATGTCGGCTAGTCGCCGCTGGAGCTTCCTGCTACCCCAGGTCGGATGCGTCTGGCGTAACGCCAGCACGAATTCTTCGACGCTGGCGAGAGTGCGGCACGGTATTGTCAGCGGTCGTCGGGAGCGATCTTCCAAGCCGCGCAGGCCCTCCTGTTCAAAGCGTTGTAGCCACTTGTAAGCGGTCTTCGGGCTGATGTCGAAGCGGCGGCACAGCTCCCGTTTATTAGCGCCTTCTTGCGTGGCCAGGTAAATAAATTCTTGTCGCAGCGTCATGGTATTTGTTGTCTTCCAGGTCATGGTTGAGGGTCCTTTGGATTAGATTGCACACAACCCAAAGTGTTACCCATGTCCTGGTACACCTGTTACCTATGTCCCCGGTCCATACAGCGAAGCAAAAAGAAGTGACCGGCTGCCGGGCCGCCCCCGGCTTGGTTGTGGCGGAGCAAAGACAGAATCAGCAACCGCAGACAGTGCATTCGGTGCAATGCCCTTCGGTTATTGCACCCTACGCGAGTGGCACGCTAGGTCATGACGGAGCAGAAAAAGAATCAGCAACCCCAGCACGGAAATTGGATCGTAAGCGCTCCGAATCCGCAAGCAGGGTCAGAGTAATTTTCGCGATACCCCTGCGAAAAAAAACTCTGACCCTGGTTGCTACAGATGGGGGTTTGCGACCGCAGGAAAAAGCAAACCGTAGTCGCCCCCGGCTTGGTCAAGACGGAGCACATACCGTATCAGCTACCGCAGTCAGAGCATTCAGTGCAATGCCCTTCGGTTATTACACCACTCCCGCACCGAAGCGCCCTCAACAATCACCGACCTCAGCGATGCAAACCCAGGCCCGGTCTACTTTTTTGCCAGCCTCAGCACAAGCAAGATGAACAGCGCAAACACCGTACCAATCACCGCCGTCGACTCACGTCCCACGCCAGCGGCGATACCGACGGCAGCGGTCAGCCAGATGCTGGCAGCGGTTGTCAGTCCGCGAATGGCATTGCTATCGTCGTGCTTGATGATGGCACCAGCACCGAGAAACCCGATGCCGGCAATGACGCCCTGCAAGACCCGCGACATATCCCCTTGCGACGTTCCGGCCTGCAGCGGCACCAGCACGAACAAGGCCGCGCCAAGCGCCACCAGCATGTGGGTACGAAACCCGGCGGGCGACCCCGCTGATTCGCGCTCGTAGCCGAGCACGCCACCCAGCGCGATCGCCACCATCAGACGCACGCAGATGCGTGTTACTTCGGTGGCATCGGATACGTCCGAAAACTCCTGCCGCACGGTCAGCAGGATTTCAGACCACATCGACGCCATTGTCATGCTTGCCTCCTGCTCGCGCGGCCACGCCGGGAATCAACCAGCAAGACCCTTGGCCAGCACATCCGCCACCAGCACGTTCAGATCCACCCCGCGCTCTTTGGCCAGTGCCTGCAATTGCAGCACCAGATCACTATTGAGCTTGACGGCAAACGGCACCAACCCCAGTGCCTGATCGCGCTTGCGCTGTTCACGCCGGTCAACCGTCGCCACTTCGACGTTCTCGAATCCGCTCAGGCCGGGGGCGGCAGTCTTGCCCATCAGCTTCTTGGCATCGGTCTTGGCCATTCCTGTTTTTTTCATGATGCATGCTCTTTTTGATTGAAGGTCGCCATAGTAGCGGTTGAGGCGATGGCGCGTATGGCAATTTAATGCGGGGTGGCGCACTGCCAGCGACAGGATTGGCACGTGACGCACCCGATCAGCGCTGCCAAGCTGAAACTATTTGAATTCAGATCGTCAACTAATTTGATCTGTGTTCGGTACCGAACGGATCCATTTTTTCCGACGCGGGATACTCCCGACGGGGACGATACGTGCATGCCGACAACCGCTCAGGCAATGACGCTGTCCATTCCCGTCACGAGGAAAACAAATGAAAAACAATCACACTGTCCGCGCCGGACAGTTGCCCGTGCGTCTGACTGGCCTGGTACTGCTCGCCGCTACCGTGCTCGCCGGTTGCGGTGGCAGCAGCCGCGATCCCATTCTCGGCGTTCCTGACGTGGCGGTAGCCGTGCAGACCGATGCGACGCGTCCGCGCATCACGCGCACCGTTCCTGCAACCGTCATTCCAGGGCCGGCCATCGGCGTGGCAAATAACACCGCGCTCAGCGCGACCTTCAGCAAGGCCATGAAGGCCAGTTCTCTCAATACCGGCAGTTTCACGCTGTCGTGCGCGGCACCGTGCGTCGCACCGCAAGGTACGGTCAGCTATGCCGCCGACAGTCGTACCGCAGTATTCTCGCCGGTGACACCACTGATCAACGGCACCACGTACACCGCCGTTGTCACCACCGCCGCCACCGACCTGAGTGGCAACGCGCTGGCCGGCAATCAGGGGGCGTTGCCGGCAGCGAGCAATTACGCCTGGAGTTTCACCGCCGCCGCCGCAGCACCCGCCGGCAATCCGGTGGTCAACTCAACCAGTCCGCTGGCCAATGCCAGCGCCGTGTGTCCGGCGACGGCGATCACTGCCCGTTTCACGGTACCTTCGGGACTGGAAATGGATCCGTCCAGCATCAATACCAGCACCTTCACGCTGACCGGCCCGTCTGCGGTGAGCGCCTCGTCGGTCACGCTCGATGAGGCCACCGGCACCATCGCGACGTTCACGCCAGCCAGTGCACTGACTGCCGGCACCACTTACACGGCGACACTCAAGGCTGGCAGCAACGGCGTACGTGACCTGGCATCACCAGGCAACACGATGACCAGCGATGTCACCTGGCGCTTCACGGCCGGCACAGCCAGCGCGACCTGTCAGGCTTCTTCACTGGCACCGAGCCAGTTCCCGCTGGGTGCCGCAGTGACCTTCGGTACCTTCGGCGGCTCTGCCGGCATGACCAACATGGGTATCCTGAGCGTGATCAATGGCGACATCGGCACCACTGCCATCTCGACCGCCGTCACCGGCCTGCATGATGCCGGCCCCGGTTGCACCTATACCGAAACCGGCAGCAACGCCGGCTACGTCAACGGTCTGATCTATACCGCCGCCCCGCCACCGACAGCGGCCTGTCCTTCCGAAGGCAATGCCACCACATTCGCCATTGCCACCAAGGTCCGTGCCGACGCGCTGACCTTGTACAACGCCCTGGCCGCCTTGCCTGCCGGGAGCGATCCGGGTGCCGGCAGTCTGTCCGGGCTGGTCCTGGCACCGGGCGTCTACACCGCCGCATCAGGTTCGTTCAAGCTGCAGGGCAGCGACCTGACCCTCGATGCGCAGGGCAATCCGAATGCGGTGTTCGTGTTCCAGATGGCCAGTTCGCTGACCGTCGGCGGTCCGGGTGCCGCTTTCCCGCGCAACATCATTCTGGTTGGCGGTGCGCAGGCAAAGAACGTGTTCTGGCAGGTCGGCAGTGCTGCCACCATCAATGCTGCCGGAGGCGGCACGATGGTCGGCACGATCGTCTCGCAAGCCGGCGCGGCCTTCTCGACTGCGGGCAATGTCGACATCCTGACGCTCAACGGCCGCGCCTTGTCGCTGGGTGCATCGGTGACGCTGGTCAATACCGTGATCAACGTACCGGCTCCGTGACAAGGCACTGTCCGTAACACCATGACGTCCGTGCGACCGCTGGCCGCACGGACTTTCTACACTCCTGCAGGAGAAACACATGCACTCATTCAAAGTCGCGGGTCATGCCGGACTGGTCGCACTGGCAGTCCTTGCCAGCCCATTGGCGTTGGCAAGCGAAAGCGGTTGGTACGGCGGACTCAATGCCGGACGCGCACGTACCAGCATCGATGACCAGCGCATCACCAGCGGGCTGCTCGGTAGCGGATTTGCCACCAGCGCCATCGTCAATGACAACAGCGCCACTGGCTTCAAGGTCTTTGGCGGCTACCAGTTCAACCGCCACTTCGCGCTCGAAGGCGGTTACTTCGACCTCGGCCGCTTCGGCTACCGGGCCACGACGGTGCCAACCGGTTCCCTCGATGGCACGATCCGCCTGAAGGGATTGAACCTCGACACCGTCGGCATCCTGCCGCTCACCGAGAAACTGTCGGCATTTGGCCGGATCGGCATCAACTACGCCGACGCCCGCGACCGCTTCAGCGGCAGCGGCGCTGTCAATGTACTCAATACCGCACCGCAGAAACGCGACACCAACATCAAGTTCGGCCTCGGCCTGCAATATGCCGTCACCGATGCGCTGGACCTGCGCGTCGAAGCCGAGCGCTACCGGATCAACGATGCCATCGGTAACCGTGGCGATGTCGATCTGGTGTCGGTCGGACTGGTCTACCGTTTCGGCGACAAGTCCAGCGCGCCGGCACCGCGCGTCACCGAGCCGGTCGCGCCCCTGCCACCGCCAGTGGCAGTCATGGTGCCACCACCATCGGCACCCGCACCCATACCACGCAAGGTCAGCTTCTCGGCCGATTCGCTGTTTGCGTTTGACCGTGCCGACATCACGCCGTCGGGCAAGCTGGCACTGGGCAAGTTCGCCAGCGACCTGGCCGGTACCGACTATGACCAGATCAGCGTCACCGGCCACACCGACCGCATCGGCAGCCATGCCTACAACCTGACACTGTCAGGTCGCCGTGCCGACGCCGTCAGGGACGAACTGGTGAACGCCGCCGGTATCCCGGCTGCGCGTATCCGCAGCCAAGGCATCAACGGTGCCGAACCGGTCACCAAAGCGGGTGACTGCGTCGGCACGCGCATCACGCCGGCGTTAACCGCCTGCCTGCAACCGGACCGTCGCGTCGAGGTGGAAGTCAGCGGCACACGCTGATGTAGTGCCATTCTGGAGCTGTGATCACCGGTTTTACACCGGTGTTTTTTTTGATATGCCCGAAAAATATTGTAATAAAGTAAATAATTAATTTCAAAAAGTAATCTTCAAGATGAATGTTTGATACCGGTGATATCGTCCAATTTCGCTGCAACGACGTCGCTATCCTGCGCATCAATCGTCATCGACGAGGACCATCACACCATGGATTCACAGCACAATCCCAGGCAGAACCATTTACTGGCAGCCTTGCCGCAGGCCGAATTCGCCCGCCTGTTACCGCATCTCGAACTGGTTCCTCTGCTGCTCGGCGAGGTCCTGTCGGAGTCGGGCTGCAAGCTGCATCATGTCTATTTTCCGACCAGCGCCATCCTGTCGCTGCACTACCAGCTACAAAACGGCAACTCGTCCGAAATCGCCGGTGTCGGCAACGAAGGCGTACTCGGCGTGTCGCTGTTCATGGGCGGTCTGACCACGCCGAGTCGGACGATGGTGCAAACCGGCGGATACGGCTACCGTATCGCAGCCCGCACCTTGCTCGATGAATTCAAGCGTTCGCAATCGGTAATGCATCTGATGCTGCGCTATACGCAGGCGCTGCTGACACAGATGGCGCAAACCGCCGTCTGCAACCGCCATCACACCGTCGAACAACAGTTATGCCGCTGGCTGCTGCTCACGATGGACCGCCTCGACACCCATGAACTGAAAATGACCCAGGAACTCATCGCGACGATGCTGGGCGTGCGCCGCGAGGGCGTCACCGAAGCAGCCGGCAAGTTGCAGGAACTCGGCTTGATCCGCAATCGTCGTGGTCACATCACCGTCCTCGACCGGGACGGGCTGGAATCGCAGTCCTGCGAATGTTATGCAGTAGTGAAGCAGGAATTCTCGCGTTTGCTACCAGCCCGTCCCTCTCGATCAGCCTCACCGCTTTCCCTGCTGCGCTACCAGCGACTACCGAACCGCACCCGCTCGATGAGCGCCATGTGAGGCACGGTCAGCGCGGCGAGACCGATAAAAATCAGCCGCACCAGCCGCTCCTCCAGCGCCACATCGCGCCAGATCCAGAGCGCTCCAGCCAGCAGTAGCGCCACCGCTACCATCGGCAGTACCGCATAGCGCAAGCCACTGCGCGCTGCTCCCGGACCGGCATATGCCAGCGACCGCAAAAAATGCCGGGCACCATGCATGCCGCAAAAAAACACCGTGAACGCCACCAGCGGCGATGCAGCGATCGCCAGCACGGCAACGGCCAGCATTTCCAGCGCCGCCTGCCAGCGCTGACGTGCCGTCCACAGCACGACAAAAAAAGTCGCCACCAACCACGGCCACGAAGCCAGATGCAACCAACCGGCCAGCGTCGCTGCATCCGCCGGATCGGCCAGCATTCCGAACAGCCGTGCCACCTCATCGACATGCAGACAAGCCGGCAGCACGATCATCAGCCCGCCGTACAGCACCCGAAAAAATACGCCGCTGCCAGCTTCCGGATCACCTGAAAAATGCGCCAGCGAGATCAGCAGAAAGCCGCCCAGAAAATAGCCCGGTGCACGCTGCCAGAGCAGCAGCACCAGCAATGCCGGTAGCAAGTAGGCCAGCGTGAACAGGCTCCAGTCGCGCAGTCCCGCCAGCGCATGCAGGCGCTGCGCAAACAGCGGGTCGAACGCCCCGTGCGGAACGCCCAGCACGACAATCAGACCGACCAGCAACAGCAACATCGCCGACCCGACGGTGGCACCGACCGGCAGGCTGGCAAGCGCCACCAGCAACGCAATAGCGCTGAAGAACAAGCCCTGCCAGCGCAGCGCCGTCATGCGAGTGCGGCGCGGCGCTGACGCACTACGCGTTGCAGCGTGGCCGGAATTTGCCGCAAGAAAGGGCGTGCCGGCAGCGCCGCGATCAGCGCAAGATAATCGGTCAGCGAACCTTCGTCACTGAGAAAGCGCAGCACGCGCGCGCCATCAGGCTGGCCGAACAGCGCCACGAACAGCGCCGGTGCGCGGGCCGGTTGCGTGTGCAGCACCGACAAAAATAACTGGTCCATGGCCTGCAGCAAAAACGGATCGGCGACGTGTCCCTGCAGCGGCAGACCGGCAGCAATACGGGCAGCACACTGGCCGGCCCAGCGCTGAATGCGCTGAAACGCATAGCCGGAACTGGGCCGGGCACCACCGTGACCGAGACCGGCCCGCACATAGGTCGGATCAACCGGCGCCCCCGTGGGCACACTCCCCATCGGCAGCACCCCGTGTTCGGAACGGTGCTGTTGATAAGGCAGACCACGCACCCGCGCGGCAACAGCCAGCGCGAGCGGAGCGGCAAGATCGGCCACTGTCAGCGGCCTCGCATCGAAGACCGTGACTTCGATCAGTGCGCGCTGCGCCGATAACGGCAACACGTAAGTGAACGTGATGCGCTCAGGATCTGCCAGCGAAAAGTCCATCAGGTCCACGCAAGCCGGATCGAATACCGCGCCGTCGCAATCAATTTCAACACCGGAAAACGATTGCCAGAGCGTCGCGCCACCCAGCTCAGGCAATGCACCCGGACGGGTGTCGACCACCGTGGCGGCCGTGTAATTGGCAGCGCTGGTGCTGACCTGCCAGCGGCCATCCTGCCTGACCGGTGCGGCGGTCACGCGCTCGCCGGCAGCGATCGTGATGCGCGCATTACCGGCAATGGCGCGCAGCGCCGCCGCATAAAAATCTGCCGCTGCAATCATCCGGTACGGCGTGGCAGCGCAGTCGACAAAGGCAATCCGTCGCCCCGCCCGCACCATCATCGTTGACCACTGATGGCAACTCAGGTCAGCCAGTGGCGCATCGGCATTACCCCAGAAGCACCAGGTACGGTCATTGGTGTAGGCCGTGCGCGGCTCGATGATGACCGTGCGCGGACAGTCGCGACCCAGCGCCGCCAGTTGCATCGCCAGACTCAGGCCCGCGCAACCGCCGCCGAGGATCAACAGTGCGGCGTCAGTCGACATAAGGCAATCCGTGCAGCAACCGGTGCAGCGACTGGTCATGCCGTACTGAGGGATGCAAGTAATCGGGATGACTGGCCAGTTTTAGAAGAGCCAGTATCGTCAGGCCCGCCTTGGTGCGCGTCGGAACCATCGCCCTGCCCTGCCAGCAGGCATGATCAATCTGGCGCAACTGCGTGCCAATCGCACGGTAGACCCGCCCTGCCACCAGCATGCCGGCCCGCGCCCGCAGCGGCAAGTACGCCAGTCCCCGTTCGCCGCTGCGGTAATACTGATCGGCAAGCGCCAGCAAGGCAGCGACCGATCTGCGCACGACCGGTTGCAGTGCCAGAGCAGGATCGACCAGCAACGCGGGTGCCAGCTCCCCGACCAGCGTCGCCGGCAGATAACGCCGGCCGATGCGGGCGTCCTCGCACACATCGCGGCAGATATTGGTCAGCTGCATGCCGATGCCAAGATCAATCGCGTGGTGCAGTGCTTGCGGATCATCGACATCGAGCACCTTGCACATCATCAGACCGACAGTGCCGGCGACGCGGTAACAGTAGCGCAGCAGTTCGGCTTCGTCGGCGAAGCACACCGGGTCCAGATCGCCATCCATGCCATGCAACAGTTCCAGCACGATCTCCGGCGCGATGCGGCATTCGGTCATCAGGGCAAGCATGTCGGCGACGACCGGTTCGTCGTCAAGGGGTTCGCCACGGGCAATCGCGACACTGATCATTGCCAGCGCGGCCCGGGCCACCACCGGCGAACCCGACTCATCGGCGATGTCGTCGATGCGCCGGCAAAAACCGTACAGGCGGGTCGCGCGCGCCGCATGCCCGGCACCGAGCAAGCGACGGGCCCAATGAAAACTGCGGCCTTTTTGCACCAGCACTGCATCCGCCTCGTCGAGTGCAACGCGGGCAGCGACGTTGGCGGTGGCGGTACTCATTGCAGCGCCGGAATCAACGCATCGACCACTTTGGCCGAACACAGCACGCCGGGCAAACCCGCTCCGGGATGGGTTCCGGCACCCGTCAGATAGAGCCGGGCGATCCCCTCGGCACGATTATGAAAACGGAACCACGCCGATTGCCGGAACAGTGGCGCAATCGAAAAGCCCGCGCCGTGCGTGCTCAGATAGTCATGCCGGAAATCAGCCGGTGTCATGTAAAAATCGGCAGTCATGCAGTTCGATAAACCGGGCAGCAAGGTCGCTTCGAGGTTGGCGATAATGCGTTCGCGCAGCCGCGGTCCTTCGATGTCCCAGTTGACGTTGCCTTGCAGGTTGGGGACCGGACACAGCACGTAAAAACTGTCGCATCCGGGCGGCGCAAAGCTCGGATCGGTGGCGGTCGGCCGGTGCAGGTACAACGAGAAATCGTCGGTCAGGATCTTGCGATCAAAAATATCCTTGAGCAGCGCTTCGTAGCGCTCGCCCATCGTGATCGTGTGATGCGCGACATCCGGATAGGTGCGCGTGGTGCCGAAATACAGCACGAACAAGCCCATCGAATAATGCGCCGCCTTCAGCTTCAGGCGGGTGGCCTTGGCCTGTTCAGCCGGCTTGACCATTACGCCATACAGATGCGCGGCGTCGGCATTCGACACCACCAGATCGGCGGCCAGTTCGGTGCCATCGTCAAGCCGCACGCCGGTCGCCACCTGCTGTTCGATACGGATGGACGCAACCGTCGTCTGCAACCGGATCTTGATGCCATGACGCGTCATCAGCGCGCCCAGCGCCTGCGTGATCGCACCGGTGCCACCCATTGCAAAGTGCACGCCATGCGCGCGCTCAAGAAAATGGATCAGGCCGTAAATGCTGGTGGTGTCGAACGGATTGCCACCGACCAGCAACGGCTGGATCGAGAAGGCCTGGCGCAGTTTCGGATGCGACAGGTAGGTCGAGACCAGGCCCCATACTGTCTGGTAGCTGCGCAAGCCGATGAGTCGCGGAATTTGCCGCACCATCGTCAGGAAGCGGTCGAACGGCAGCGCCGACAGTTCCGTGAAGGCGACATCGTAAATCCGTTTCGAGTGCGCCAGCAGGGCCAGATAACCGGCCTCGTCGCGCGGTGCGATGCGGCGGATTTCAGCCAGCGTCTGCTCCAGCGTACCGCCGTAATCGAACGTGTCGCCATCGGCAAACCGGAAGCGATACCACGGCGTCAGCGGCACCAGCGTCAGATGGTCAGCCAGCTGCTCGCCAAACAGCGCGAATAATTCCTCGAACAGGAACGGCGCGGTGATGACGGTCGGACCGGCATCATGGGTGTAGCCATTGCGCCGGAATACTTGCGCCCGGCCGCCCAGTGCCGCGCAGCGATCCAGCAAGGTCACTTCATACCCTTTGGCACGCAGGCGCAACGCCGAAGCGATGCCGCCGTAGCCGGCACCGATGACGATGGCGTGCTGCGCCGCGCGGGCGGTGTGATTGGTCGCTGTCATAGCTGCGCCGACAGTCTCTGCGCGAGACTGGCGAGCAGCACACCGGCACCGTGTGGCAACCACGACGCAGACTGGGTCGCCTGCTCGAAGCGCGCCAGCGCCAATTGCCGCGCGACCATGTGCGCGTACCCGCCATGACCGGCGGCCAGTATCAGGCAGGCATTGAGTCCGTCCGGCTGGCCATCGGACCCACGGTCCTTGTCGATGTCATCGATGTCGTCGACGATTTGATAGCCCACGGCAAAGGCATCGGCGGCCTGACGCGCCACCGCCAGATAATTCTCCTGACCGGTAGCAATCAGTACCAGCTCAAGCGGCAGGGCCAGCAAGGCACCGGACTTGGCAGCGGCAATTTTTTCATACAAGGCAATGTCGCAGGCCTGGCCGGACAGATCGGCACACTGGCCGTGCACCGCACTGGCCGTAGCGGCATGCACTTGTGCGAGCAACTGTGGCAGCTTCTTGCTATCGCTGAAGCGGCACAAATTGCCATAGGCCGCCGACAGCAGCAGGTCACCGGCGCAGATCGCGACGTTCTCGCCGAAGGCAGACCAGAGCGTTGCACAACCGCGTCGTTGCAGATCGCGGTCCTGCAGATCGTCATGGATCAGCGAGGCGTTATGCAGCAGTTCGACGGTCACGGCAATCGTCACCGCATCGTCGTCGGACAGATTCAATGCACGACCTGCGTGCAGGGCCAGCCGCGCGCGCACGCGCTGGCCGCCGGAATCGAGGTGGTGCGACAGCGCACCTACCAGCGTCGACGGCAAGCTGACCCTGACCAGTTCGGCCATACGGGTTTCCACCAGTGCAGACAAGCTCTCGCACTGCTGGATCAAAGAGGAAAAAGAGGGCAAGGATAAAGCAGTCATTGCAGTACTCCGGTGAAGACAGGAACGACCATCGCAGCGACGCTGCGATGGTCTGGCATCACACTAATCAGGCGTGCTGGCCTTCTGCTTCGGATTTGCGTACTGCGATCATGTAGATCAGGACGCCGAACATGGCCTTGGCGACGATGTCGGAGACGGTGTAACCCACTTGTACGGCGGTGGCAGCGCTGCTACCTGTGAAACCGATCATTGGGAATACGAACACGACCGGATAGAAACACCATGAAATGACCGTGACCCAACGTGCGGTGCTGATCAAACCGCGGGCAGCGGCTGGTTGTGAATCGATCGATTTTTTCAAGCCGACAAACAGGTCAAAGACAATGATCAGGAACGGGATCATGGCCAAGGCCCACCACATCCAGCGGGTGCCGCCGTCTGCCGAGATTTCGCCTGGATAACCCAGCACCACCATCAGCGCAGCCAGCAAGCCGAGCTTGGTGCTTTTGGCGATGGTTTCCGCGCGTGGCAAACGCATCACGAGGATTAACTCGATCAGCAGCAGTGGCACGGTGAGCAACCAGTCAACGTAGCGATACGCATCATTGAACTTGATACCGGAGGCTTTGATCTGGTCGCCGGTGATGACGAACGCGGCTTCCCACGAGTTGAAAATACGCAGGTAGTGGTAAGCCGCGATCAAGGTGACCAGGCCGGTGATGGTAAGAGCGGTGCGATAAGCCGAAGCAACTTGCGAGCGACCCAGAAAGAAAAATATTGTTGCCGCTCCCATGACAGCGATTGCAAATGAAAAGGCGTTGTAGACCAATTCGTACTGACCAATTGTGACTGCATCCATGAACGATTCTCCGAAGATCATGTTATTACCGACAGTTCCGCGCCGCGCCGGAGGCGACACGCGGAGTTTTCAGACACCGCTACCCGGGGCCGGGTTTCTCATCGGAACGTGCAAGTCGCTCTACCTCACTCACTGCAATGTACTGCATGATTCTTGCAGTGAAATTGTCGTCGAGGCAGAGATGGCCTTGCAGCGCATCGTTGACAAACTGGGATGCTGCCAGCGCGGTCATCATGGCCGGATCGGCCTTGATGACCGCGAGGGCGGCATCGAACTCTGATTGACTCATCTCGTCGTAGAGAAGCATTGATGCAATTACCTGGCTGTCGATACGTGATGTGAAAGTCAAAGAAATCTCTGGGTAATGGTCCTGTCCAGCAAAGGACGAATTGCATCGGCAATAGTTGCACGTGCACGAAAAATATTTGAGCGAACGGTGTTGAGCGGCATGTCCATCGACTCGGCGATCTGCGCATAGCTCAGGCCCTCTTCCTCGCGCAGCAGCAAGGCATCCTTCATGGAGGCCGACAAACCATCGATCGAACGCCGGATACCGGCCGCCAGTTGCTGCTCCGCCAGCAACTCCTCGGGGCCGTCGACGGTACCTTGCAGGCGTTCGGTCGCCGCCAGGCCGAGTGTTTCTTCCATGCAGTCGAGCGAGAGGCGGTTATCGGCTTTGCCATGGCCGTCGCGATGATACGAGGTGGCAAGATTGCGTGCAATGGTATAGAGCCAGGTGGCAAATCCGCTTTCAAAACGAAACTCCGGCAGGCTGCGATAAGCGCGCAAAAAAGTTTCTTGAGTAATCTCTTCGGCCACCGCGTTGTTATGTACAGAGGCATTGATTAACGCGGCCACGCGACGCTGGTATTTGATGACAAGCACTTCAAAGGAGCGCAACTCACCGTCACAAAAACTACGTATGAGCATATCGTCTGCCTTGCTGGTATCGGATTGTTCCGGCCGTGGCCGCGACACCGACGGCGGAACCACTATGCTGTTAGTTGACATGGGACCACCGCTTCTCTGTAGTGCTACTTTTTTAGTTATCGGCTGAGTGCAACGAGTGTACCAACTTAGTGGCACCTTCGCAGGCAACCAATCGTTTTGTTTCCGCAGGCCGAAACCATGAGGGCGGTCGCAGAGTTTGCGGTAGCATATCAGCCTCTTGAAGCTCGTCGCAACGCCCGCCCTGCCCCACAACCCACCGATCGCCCGCCATGCAAACAGAAAGCTTTATCCCCGGCAAAGACGCCTCCCTCGAATCGACGATCCGCACGATGCAGGCCAAGCTGGCCGAGCGCGGATTCCATCTGGACGAATCCTCGCTGCTCAATCCGGTCGAGGCGATCTGGTCGGTCCACATGAAAGATCACGACTGCCCGATGCTGTTTTCAAACGGCAAGGGCGCGACGGAACTGGCGGCACGCGCGAGTGCATTGGGCGAATTTTTCGAGCGCCTCGGCACCCATTATTTCTGGACCCACTTTTATCTCGGCGCGACCCGTGCCAATCGTCCATTCGTCCACTATCCGCAAGAACGCTGGTTTGCTCCCGCCGCCGATGGCCGCTGGCCGGTCGAGATGCTCAACGCCGAACTGCAGGATTTCTACAATCCCGATGGCGAAATCGACAGCCAGGTGCTGGTCGACCTGAACTCGGGCAACATCGCGCGCGGCATTTGCACGCTGCCGTACACGCGCTTGCGTGATGGCGCGCAGACCTGGATTCCGGTCAACCTGATCGGCAATCTGTATGTCAGCAACGGCATGGCCGCGGGCAACACGATGAAGGAAGCGCGCAGCCAGGCCTTGTCCGAAATCTTCGAGCGCCATATCAAGTACCGCATCATCAGCGAAGACATCTGCCTGCCGGAAGTACCGGAAGAAGTGATCGCCCGTTATCCCGGCATCGCCGCCGGCATCAAGGGTTTGCGCGACGCCGGCTTCGGCATCCTCGTGCGCGATGCCTCGCTGGGCGGGCGTTATCCGGTCATGTGCGTCACCTTGCTGCATCCGGGCGACCAGGGCTTGTTCGCCAGTTTCGGTGCCCATCCGCGCTTTGAAATCGCGCTCGAACGGGCCCTGACCGAACTGCTGCAAGGACGCGCGCTGGCCTCGCTCGAAGGCTTTCCGGAACCCGGCTTCGACATGGATGAAATCACCGCCGTGGCCAATCTCGAAATCCATTTTGTCGATTCGAGCGGCGTGGTCAGCTGGAACTTCCTTGGTCAGACGCCGGACTTTCCCTTTGCCGACTGGAACTTCAGCACCACCACCGAAGAAGACTACAACTGGCTGTGCGACGCCGTGCATGCCGAAGACAAGGACATCTACGTCTCGGATTTCAGCGAGCAAGGTGCCTACAGTTGCCGCATCCTGGTACCGGGCATGTCCGAAATCTATCCGGTCGACGATCTCGAATGGGAAAACAATAGCGTCGGCAACGACATCCGTCCGGCACTGGTGCGACTTGATGCACTCGACGAGGACGAATGCAGCGAACTGCTCGACTATCTGCAAACCTCCAACCTCAACGATGAACGGCCGCTGTGGGAAATCCTCGGCCTCGCCATTCCGGTCGGCACGACCTGGAAAGAACTGCGCATCGGCGAACTGAAAACCTTGCTGGCACTGGCCATCGGCGACGACGAAGCAATCCGCGAAGGCTGCGACTGGATTGACCAGTACAAGCAGATGAACCCGGCCCGTCGGCTGGTTTATCGCTGCATCGACAGCCTGATGCAACTCGGCGAAACCGCGAATTTCCAGAAGGCATTGGTGCTGCTGTACGGTGCCGACACGGTGCGCCAGGCCGTCGCCCTGCTCGACCGCAGCGAGCGCTTCTTCGGACTGCCCACGCTGGGCGCGGACATGGAGGGCAGCGCGATGCATCAGACTCTGCTGGCGGCGTATGACAAGTTGTTTGTCAACGCGGTGTAGCGCAATGTCGACTTGCCGAGCCGACTGAAGGCAGCCTATGATGTGTACTCTTGCGTACGCAAAGAGTCCATCATGGAAACCAAAGTCGGAGTCAAAGAATTCCGGGCCAGGCTCCCGGCCTATCTGGATTCGTCATCGCCGGTCACTATTACCCGGCATGGTGAAACGATCGGTTATTTTGTCCCGGCGCGCAGCGGAAGAAAACAGGCCGAATTAGCGATGCTCAAGGATGCAACTGCCACGCTGGCCGCCATGATGACGGCACTTGAGATCACGGAAAACGAGATCGCTACCGAATTCGCGGCCAGTCGGGCCGCCGACAAACGATGAGCCGGCATGCACTGGTGCTTGATGCAAACATACTTGTTAGTGCAGTCGCGTAGAGTGCAATAACCGAAGGGCATTGCATCCTACGACACGACGAAATCACTTCAAATAATAAATCCTGCAAACGAAATATAAATACATATAATGTGTTTTTAAATTTCGTCGTCCTTCGATGTCACCCTCCCGGCCTTCCCCCATCCCGCTGGAACAATTGCAAGCCGCCGCCACCCAAGCGGCGGTATTGCTTAAAGCACTCTCTAATCCGACCCGCTTGCTATTGCTGTGCCAGATCGGCCAAGGCGAATACTGCGTTGGCGATCTCGAAACCCTGACCGGGATCCGCCAGCCGACGCTGTCGCAGCAGCTGACCATCCTGCGTGCCGAAGCACTGGTGAGCACACGGCGTGAAGGCAAACAAATTTTTTACCGTATCGCCAGCTCCCAGGCGCTGGCCGTCATGCACGTTCTTTACGAACAATTTTGTCCACCTGAAAAAGGAGTCTCCCGATGACCATCGACTGGTTGCATTTCACCCCCTGGTCCTCGCTGGCCGGCGGTGTGCTGATTGGCATCGCCGCCGCGTTGCTGCTGTTTTTGAATGGTCGCATTGCCGGTATCAGCGGCATCCTCGGTGGCCTGATGCGACCGGTGCGCGGCGATGCCGGATGGCGCGTGGCATTCGTGCTGGGGCTGGTCGTCGCACCGCTGGCGTGGGGACTGTTCGCGGCCTTGCCGGTAGTGCGCATCGAAGCCGGGACCGCCACGCTGATCGTCGCGGGCCTGCTGGTCGGACTCGGTACCCGCTACGGCTCGGGATGCACCAGCGGTCATGGTGTTTGCGGACTGTCGCGGCTGTCGCCGCGTTCGATGGTGGCAACGGCGGCCTTCATGCTGGCCGGTTTCGCCTGTGTCTATGTGGTTCGCCACGTGCTGGCCTGAGGAGCGGACGATGATGAAACTGCTATCGGCATTGCTGTGTGGTCTGGTGTTTGGCCTCGGCCTGATCTTGTCAGGCATGACCGACCCGACGAAAGTGATCGGCTTTCTCGACCTCGCCGGCAACTGGGACCCGTCGCTCGGACTGGTCATGGGCGGCGCGGTCGCGGTCGGATTGATCACCTTCCGCTTCAGCGCACGTCGCACCAAAGCGTTCCTCGGCGACGCGATGCACATCCCGACCGCACGCCAACTTGATCGCCGGCTGGTATTGGGTGGCATCACGTTTGGCGTCGGTTGGGGATTGGCCGGATATTGCCCCGGCCCGGCGCTGGCATCGCTGGCCAGTGGCGGCTTTCAGGCAGTGTTGTTTGTGGCGGCCATGCTGGCCGGGATGGCCTTGTTTGCGATGATCGACAAGCGTTGATTTCAAACATGGCCGAAGTAAGTGCAATTGACCCGGAAAGTGGCTTATTGTCACCCTGGCCTGTCATACTTCCCCTCTACCGGCAATTTTGTGAAACAGACAAACTCATGACCCAACCACTGACCTTCCCCACCACGCCTGCGCAAACCATCCACGCCCTCAAGGCCAGTTGCGCGGGTTGCAGCCTGCACCAGTTGTGCCTGCCAATGGGTCTTGACGAAGGCGATATCAACCGGCTCGACGAAATCATCGGACGCCGCCGTCGCCTCCAGCGCGATGAAATCCTGTACCGGATGGACGACCCGTTTCGCAATCTGTACGCGATCCGATTCGGTCACTTCAAAACCTTCCAGATCAATCCCAGCGGGGACACCCATATCACCGGATTCCAGATGGCTGGTGAATTATTAGGCATGGATGCAATCAGTACCGAGCGCCATCATTGTGATGCGGTCGCGCTCGAAGACAGCGAGGTCTGCGAAATTCCGTTCAGCCGGCTCGAAGAACTGTTCGGTGAAATCCCGCGCCTGCTGCATCACTTCCACCGCATCATGAGCCAGGAAATCATGCGCGAACAAAACGTCATGCTGTTACTCGGGAACATGCGCGCCGAGCAGCGCTTCGCTGCATTCCTGGTCAACCTGTCGTCACGCTATGCGGCGCGCGGTTACTCGCCGACCAGCTTCCAGTTGCGCATGTCGCGCGAAGATATCGGCAACTATCTCGGCCTGACCATCGAGAGCATCAGCCGTTTGCTGTCACGCTTCAAGAAACAGGGCTGGATGGAAGTCGACAAACGCGAAGTCCGCCTGACCAATGTCACCATGCTGCGGGCGCTGGCGGCCGGAACGGAAAATTGCACGCCGATGTAACCTGCAAGTCCAAGGCCATCGTCACATCGGCGTAGTCCGATCAGTCGGACCGCGTGCCAGGTAAACCGTCAGCATGCTCGACAGCGCACAGAACAACCAGCTTGCAAGAAAGCCGATCGTATAGCAGGCGATGTCGGGCAAGCCGGTGTCACCACCGGTACGCAGCCACAACTCGGCCGGATCGAACAGCGAAAAAAACAGTCCGGTCGCGGCAATCGCGACCAGGAACGAAGGCCAGAGAATCATCATCAACCGTCGCAGCATGGTGTCGCCTTTCTATTCAGGCGCGGGCACATCGGCGGCCAGCGTCAGCGTTGTTTGTTCGGGCCAGCGCCACTCGCCATTGAGACGCCAGTCACGCTGTTCGTCCTCGATCAGGATTTGCCAGACGGCGCGGTCCAGCAGCGGCAACGCCACCCGGAAATGACCGGTGGCGTCGAGCGGCGTGACTAGCTGGACATCCTTTTCGGGCAAGGTCGGATGCGCCAGGTGAATGCGGATTTTTCCGCGCACCGGTGCGTCACCGGCGACCACGGTGCCGCTGAGCGTATCGCTGACCGCATCCATCCGTCCGCTAAACGACAGCCCCAGCGAGGTCGCTACGCGATCGCGTCGCAAGTCCTGATTGATGGCCTTGCCCTGCCGGTAATAGTCATCGACAACCAGCGCATCCTGATGCGTGACAGCCAGCCAGATCGTCACCGAACCAGCCACAATCACCAGAAACGGACCGAGCATGAGCAGCCACGGCCAGCGATGCTTGTACCAGGGAGCGGGCTTGTGAATGAGTGTTGAGGCATGCATGGTGTTCTCCATTTAATGATGGTCGTCGTGCTTGCTGTGGCTATCGTGGCTGTCATGGTCGGGACGACCGGCACCGCGCGGCACGAAAAAGACCGCTTTTTCGGTGACCTGCTGACTGTCATGGTCGGTCGCGACAAGAGTGAATCGAATCTTGTTCGAGCCCGCTTCGCCCTCGCCTGCGGCGACCCGGACCCGCACCGGCACCGCACGCGAACCGGTACCTTCGAGGTCGAGTTGATCCGGCGAGGCCAGCGCTATGCTGTCAATGCCGGCCACCGAAATCTTGAAGTGATGGCTGGCTTCGTCGGTATTCATGATCTGCAACCGGTAGACGTTTTCGATCATGCCGTCCTCGACTTCGCGCCCCATGCTGCCACGGTCGCGGATCACGTCCATTTTCAGCGGCGTGCGCGTGAACAGCGACACAAAGAACGCCGTAATGATCAGCGCCAGAATCGCGCTGTAAATCAGCACGCGCGGTCGCAACACCCGTGCCTGCATCTGCTTGAATGACCACTTTTTCGTGATCGCGTGGTCGGTCGAATAGCGGATCAGGCCAGCCGGCAAATCGATTTTCGCCATCACCGAATTGCAGGCATCAATACAGGCCGCGCAACCGATACATTCGTATTGCAAACCATCGCGGATATCGATGCCGGTCGGGCAGACTTGCACGCACATCGAACAGTCAATGCAGTCGCCCTGCGCTTTTACGAGGGCGGCTGGTGCAGCGGTTTTCTTGCTGCGCGGACCACGCGGTTCGCCACGCTCGGCGTCATACGTCACGATCAGCGTGTCCTTGTCGAACATCGCACTCTGGAAGCGGGCATACGGACACATGTACTTGCAGACCTGCTCGCGCATCCAGCCGGCATTGCCGTAGGTGGCCAGCGCATAAAACAGGATCCAGAACCATTCCCATGGCCCGAGGCCTAGGCTGGCAACAGCGACAATCAGCGAACGGATCGGCGTGAAGTACCCGACAAAAGTCAGCCCGGTCCAGAGGGCGACCGCGCCCCAGGCGAAGTGCTTGGCCGATTTGCGCCACAGTTTGTCGATACCCCACGGTTGCTTGTCGAGTCGCATGCGGGCGCTGCGTGTCCCTTCGATCTGGCGCTCGATCCACATGAAGATTTCGGTGTAGACCGTTTGCGGACAGGCAAAGCCGCACCAGACCCGACCCGCCACGGCGGTCACCAGAAACAGGCCGTAGGCACAGATGATCAGCAGCACCGCCAGATAAATAAAGTCCTGCGGCCACAGCACGATGCCGAAGATATAGAACTTGCGCGCGCCCAGATCGAACAGCAGGGCCTGCCGGTCGTTCCATTGCAACCACGGCAAACCGTAAAACACCCCTTGCGTGAGCCACACGCAGAGCCAGCGCAGGCTCGCATAACGACCTTTTATTTCACGCGGATAAATTTCTTCGCGTGCTGCATACATCTTGATGACCGAGACTTCGGGGGTGCTCATAAGTGACTGCTTTGTCCTGAAAAAAAAGGTGACTTGTCCGGCTTGGCCGGCTTGCCCGGCAGCTGCTCGCTACTTCTGCGCCGCCGGATCATTCGACAAACTCCAGACATACGCGGCCAGCACATGCACCTTGGCCTCGCCGAGGAAATCCTGGAATGCCGGCATCACGTTGTTGCGGCCCTTGCGGATCGTTTCCATGATGGTGTCGGCGCTGCCGCCGTAGAGCCAGATCTTGTCGGTCAGGTTCGGCGAGCCGAGCGCCTGATTGCCTTTCGCATCGGCACCATGACAGGCCGCACAGACCGCGAACTTCGACTTCCCCAGCTCGCGCTTGATCGGGTCCGATGTAGCACCCGACAGACTGAGCACGTACTGCGCCACGTTCTCGACATCCTTGTCCGAGCCGAGTGCCGCACCCATCGGCGGCATGATGCCGTTGCGACCATGCAGCAGCGTGGTCTTGATGGTTTCGGGGTCACCGCCATACAGCCAGTCCTTGTCGGTCAGGTTCGGAAAACCCTTGCTGCCATGCGCATCCGAGCCATGACATTGCGAGCAATACGTCAGAAACAAGCGCTCGCCAATGGCATGGGCTTGCGGATCGGCCGCGACCACTTTCAGGTCCTGCTTCAGGTAACCGTCAAACAGCGGACCATATTCGGCATCGGCTTTTTTCAGCTCTTCGGTGTACTGGCCGGCCGAGGTCCAGCCGAGTTTGCCGGGATAGGAACCCAACCCCGGATACAGGTACAGGTAGACCAGCCCGAAGACGATCGTGATATAAAACAGCCACATCCACCAGCGTGGCATCGGCGTGTTCAGCTCGGTCAGGTTTTCATCCCAGATATGGCCAGTAGTGTCGACCTGACCATCGGAACCGGGCTTGATAACCACCTGTTGGCGCGACTGCGTCCACAGCAACAAGCCGCAGCCGAACACGCCCAGCAGGGTCAGCACGGTAATGAAGATGTTCCAGAAACCGCTGGTAAAGTCAGCCATGCTTGTTCTCCGTCGAAGAGGGTGGACCGCCGTCGGCATCATCGGCAAACGGCAGGTGTGCCGCCTCGTCGAAATCAGCGCTGCGATTGAGCACAAAGGTCCACCAGAGAATGCCAATGAAGGTGGTCAGGCTGACCACGGTCATGACACTGCTGAGGTCGTTAAAAATAAAGGCGATGGCCATCTCAGTTCCTTGTCTTGATCAATGTGCCCAGCCCTTGCAGGTAGGCGATCAATGCGTCTTGCTCGGTCTTGCCTTCGAGCGTGCCAGGACCGTCCTTGACTTCCTGTTCGCTGTACGGCGTGCCGAGGCGCTGCAACGCATGCATTTTTGCGGTCACGTCACCCGGCACCAGCTTGGTCTTCGCCAGCCACGGATAACCGGGCATGTTCGATTCCGGCACCAGATCGCGCGGGTTATTGAGGTGAATGGCGTGCCAGTCATCGCTGTAGCGAGCGCCGACACGGGCCAGATCCGGACCGGTCCGTTTCGATCCCCACTGAAACGGACGGTCATAGACAAACTCGCCGACGACCGAATAATGGCCGTAGCGTTCGGTCTCGGCCCGCAGCGGCCGGATCATTTGCGAATGGCAGTTGTAGCAGCCTTCGCGCACATAAATATCGCGACCGGACAGCCGCAAGGCCGAGTACGGTTTCAGGCCGGTGATCGGCTCGGTGGTCGAGCTTTGAAAAAACAGCGGCACAATTTCGACCAGGCCACCGACGCTGATGACAACCAGCACCAGCGCGATCAGCAACCACGGATTCTTTTCAATCCACGCATGGGAAAATTTCATTGATGACTCCTGATCAGGCTTGGCTAGGTAAAAGAGAAGGAATGCGTGCCTCGACCGCCGTGCCGTCGCGCATCGTCATGAAGGTATTGACCGCCATCATCACCATCCCGGAGAAGTACAGCAGGCCACCGCTGACGCGAATCACGTAGTACGGATACGTGGCCTTGACGCCTTCGACAAAGCTGTAGGTCAGCGTGCCGTCGGCATTGACTGCGCGCCACATCAGACCCTGCATCACACCGGCAATCCACATCGACGAGATGTACAGAACGACGCCGATCGTGGCGACCCAGAAGTGCGTATCGACCAGGCGCGGACTCCACATCGCGTTCTTGCCGGACAGGCGCGGGATCAGGTAATAGATCGAACCCATCGTGATGAAACCGACCCAGCCCAGCGCGCCGGAATGGACATGGGCAATCGTCCAGTCGGTGTAATGCGACAGCGAATTGATGGTCTTGATCGACATCATCGGACCTTCAAAAGTCGACATGCCGTAGAACGACAGCGACACGATCATGAATTTCAGGATCGGATCGGAACGCAGTTTGTGCCAGGCACCGGAGAGCGTCATGATGCCGTTGATCATCCCGCCCCACGACGGTGCCAGCAGGATCAGCGAGAACACGACAGCCAGCGATTGGGTCCAGTCAGGCAAGGCGGTGTAATGCAGATGATGCGGACCGGCCCACATGTACGTGAAGATCAACGCCCAGAAATGGACGATCGACAGCCGGTACGAATACACCGGCCGTTCGGCTTGCTTGGGGATGAAGTAATAGACCATGCCGAGGTAGCCGGCGGTCAGGATGAAACCCACCGCGTTATGGCCGTACCACCACTGGATCATCGCATCCTGCACGCCCGAATAGGCCGAATACGATTTGGTGAACGAGGCCGGCATGCTCGCGCCATTGACGATATGCAGGATCGCGACAGCCAGGATGAAGGCACCGAAGAACCAGTTGGCGACATAGATATGCTTGACCTTGCGCTTGACCAGCGTGCCGAAAAACACCACGGCATACGCAACCCAGACCACCGTAATCAGCAGCGCGATGGGCCATTCGAGTTCGGCGTATTCCTTGCCGCGCGTGAAACCGAGCGGCAGCGAAATCGTCGCGCAAATGAGCACCAGCTGCCAGCCCCAGAACGTGAACGCCGCGAGTCCATCCGAAAACAGCCGGACCTGGCAGGTGCGCTGCACCACGTAATACGAGGTCGCAAACAACCCGCAAATACCGAACGCAAAAATCACCGCATTGGTATGCAACGGGCGCAGCCTGCCATAGGTCAGCCAGGGAATATCGAAGTTCAGCGCGGGCCACGCCAGCTGCGCCGCGATGATGACACCGACCAGCATGCCGATGACTCCCCACACCACCGTGGCGATCGTGAACTGCTTGACGACCTTGTAGTTATAGTTCAGTTCAGTTCCCACAAATGCTCTCCCGAAATAGCAACGTTGACGGAATGGAGAGTAAGAGTCGGGCGCTTAAAAATCCTTGATGTGAATCAAATTGGCAATGGTGCTGGGAGGGACATTCAGAAATCGGTGGGAAAGCTACAGGATGGGAGGGCGGAGGGGCAGCTCGGTGCCCGGACGAATTTGAACTTACTGTAGTGGTCAAGTTATTTCGGACACCCCAATGGAAGTATTTCTGCCATTTTCCGTTCAAAGACGGAGGGCGACAGG
>NZ_JASJWR010000008.1:0-124564 GCF_035019065.1 Actimicrobium sp. CCI2.3
ACGGTCGACAATCACGAAATCCTCAAACCGAAAAAAACATCGACGACAATAACAACCCCCGACCACCCAAGCCCCGTAGGGTGCAATAACCGAAGGGCATTGCACCGAATGGACCAAATACGGTCGACAATCACGAACTCCTCAAACCAGATAAATCATCAACCACTACAACAATTCCCGACTACCCAAGCACATTCAAAAGAACCCCCGTAAAATCCGCGAATTGGACAATTTGCCATGATCACGATGCTCCCCGTTCGCCCATGAACCTCACCGCTCGCTACACCCGCACCGCCATCCTGCTGCACTGGCTGATTGCCTTGCTGATCATTGCCGGTTTCATTCTCGGTCTGGTCATGACCGACATTCCCGGTCTGACAATGACGAAGCTGAAGTACTACTCATGGCACAAGTGGATTGGCGTGACTGTATTCATGCTGGCCATCGTGCGGGTAGCGTGGCGCAGCACGCATACGCCGCCACCGACCCAGGCGCTGATGCCGGTGTGGCAGGAAAAAGCGGCGCTGGTCACGCACTGGCTGTTATATTTCCTGATCTTTGCGGTGCCGCTGTCGGGTTATTTTTACAGTCTTGCAGCCGGTGTGCCGGTCGTGTATTTTGGCGTGATTCCGCTGCCGAGTCTGATCGATAAAAACGAGGCGATCAAGGGCACGCTGCAACTGCTGCATGTGACGCTCAATTACACGATGGCCGGATTGGTCGGCGTGCATAGCCTGGCGGCGCTCAAGCATCAGTTCTTCGATCGTGACGGCACGCTGGCGCGGATGCTGCCTTTCCTCAAATGACCTCGTCTACTTTTCCCATCCCACTTACAGGAATCTCCATGCGTGCAATTGAATTGTCCACAATCGGTCTGGTCCTTGCGCTGTTTGCGGCCTCGGCCACGGCGCAGGTTGATCTTGCCAAAAGCACCGTGTCCGCCACCGCCAAACAGATCGGTGTGCCGATCGAAGGCAAGTTCGGCAAACTTAGCGCGACCATCAAATTCAATCCTGCGCAACTGGCGCAATCGAGCGCGAAGGTTGACATCGATGTCGCCAGTTATGACATGGGATCAGCCGAATACAACAAGGAAGTGACGGGCAAGGAGTGGTTCAATGCGGGCCAGTTCCCGAAAGCCACCTTTGTGTCTGGCGCGATCACGGCGGCCGGTGCCGGCAAATACAACGTCGCCGGCAAGCTCACGCTCAAGGGCAAGAGCGTCGATGTCATCATTCCGTTCAGCGTCAAGCCGGACGGTGCAACGCAAGTGTTCGATGGTGTGCTGCCGATCAAGCGCACCGTCTTCAATATCGGTGACGGCGAGTGGAAAGATACCTCGGTAGTCGCCGATGAAGTGGTGATCAAGTTCCATCTCGTCGTTGCCAACGCCAAGTAATTCTTACCCCCTGAAAGGACCTTCCATGAAATCAGTTTTCTTCGCTGCCATCGCTACGCTGGTTGCTGCTTCTGCAGTTGCTGCACCGGCGACGTACAACCTTGATCCATCGCATACCTATCCGAGCTTTGAAGCAGACCATTTTGGTGGCCTGTCCAAATGGCGCGGCAAGATTTCAAAATCCAGCGGCAAGGTCGTGCTCGACCGTGAAGCCAGGACCGGTTCGGTCGAAGTCACGATGGACATGGACACCATCGATTTCGGCATGAAAAAAATGAACCAGCACGCCACCTCGGCCGAAATGTTCAATACCGAAAAATTCCCGACCGCGTCCTATGCCGGCAAGTTTTCCAAGTTCGACGGCGAGAAGCCGACCGAAGTCGACGGCACGCTGACGCTGCATGGCGTGACCAAACCGGTCAAGCTGGTGATCTCGGAATTCAAATGCATCATGCATCCGATGCTCAAGCGCGAAGTCTGCGGTGCCGATGCGTCGGCCACGTTCAATCGCGATGATTTCGGTGTGGACTACGGCAAGGCCATGGGCTTCAAGCAGGAAGTCAAACTGGCCATTCAGGTCGAAGGCGTGAAGTCGGAGTAGTCAGCAGTCGGTCATTGTGTTGACCGCCGTTACAGCGACGCAGACCGGCCCGCCCGGTCTGCGCCAGCAGGGATTCCATGATTGAACTTAAATACCTCGCCGGTTATTCCGACGAGTTGCGCACGCAAGTCCATAGCCTGATCGAGCGCGACAAACTCGCTGAAGTGCTGCTCAAAA
The DNA here is from genome assembly GCF_035019065.1 of Actimicrobium sp. CCI2.3. NCBI lineage: Bacteria > Pseudomonadati > Pseudomonadota > Betaproteobacteria > Burkholderiales > Oxalobacteraceae > Actimicrobium > Actimicrobium sp. CCI2.3. The sequence goes on from NZ_JASJWR010000008.1 coordinate 2,178, forward strand.
AATATACCAGACCGCACGACATCCGCACCGACAAGGCGCTGTACCAGTACGTGCTCGACCTTAAAAATACCAGCCTGCGCAATGCCGATGCGATCGACAAGGTGGCCTTCGACAGCAAGATCCAGGTGCTCAAGCATGCGCTCGGCACGCACACGGCGATTTCACGCGTGCAAGGTGGCAAGCTCAAGGCCAAGCGCGAGATCCGGGTGGCGACGCTGTTCAAGGAAGTGCCTATCGAGTTCTTGCGCATGATCACCGTGCATGAACTCGCCCATGTGAAAGAGCGCGAGCATGACAAGGCGTTTTACAAACTGTGCTGCCACATGGAGCCCAATTATCACCAGTACGAATTCGATTTGCGCCTCTACATGACGTATATGGACTTGTCTGGGAAGCAACTTTGGTAAGTTAACGTATTTTTACAATTGCCATGACGAACCCGGGATTGAATGTAATATGGAGCTCGCAGCCGGAACGGAGCAATGACATCTGGCGCATCCCATTCGCATTTTGTGCGTAACGCGTTTCTGGAGAATCTCATGACAACCAGTACCTCCGCATTTGAATTTGCTCTCGCTGTTGACGGTGCCAGCATGCTTTATCTGGTCAGCCCGGTCCTCGCCGATGATGGCCAGTTGCGCAAGCTGTCCATCTGGAATAACCCGCCCGCGGCCGAAGTGGTCGCCGAAATTGAAGTCAATCCTGAACTGTTCCATCAGTTTGCCTTGCCGAACGTCGAAACGTTTTGCCGTATCGCCATTGCCCAGGCTGCCATCGAAGGCGCTTTCGAGCAGGAGCGCAATGCTGCGTTCGGCGAAGGCGTGATGCTGGATTTTGCGATCGAACCGTGGGAAGGCGAGCTCGAGCCGGTGTGATTGGTCATGCCGACACGGCCTGACCAATCCGCACGAACAATGGCACCGTACTCAGGTCGGTGCCGTTTGTTTCTGTCCTGGCTTGCCGGTGGCAGGGTTCGTCCAGATCGACACGGACATCAGACGCTCTCCCACTCAAGCGCTCGCCAACTTCCTGTTTCATAGCGCAGCAATTGCGTCTGATCAAAGCGCCAGAGGTGGAGCCAGCCGTTGTCCAGCAATTGCCGGACGATGGCGTGTTTGCCGATCACGCTGTCGATCGCTTCTTGCGGCGCATCGATGACGACCGTGAGACGCACAGGCTCGTGCAACCAGCGCTGACCGTCGTGCAGTGACTGGCGCGACAGACCGATGCGCAAGTCGCCACCATTGCCTTCAAACACGCCGATGTTCCCACCGACGACATTGTGCAGCACCTTGTTGCCGCTACCGAGGCGTGCGGGATCGCACGTCGAGGCGTGGTACTGCCAGTTGATCCAGTGGGTGACCAGCATCGGCGCGGTCATCAGCAGTTCGAGGACGCTGCCGTCGGTATCCTGGCTGGCGTCATAGTCGTGCAGGAAGCTACGTCCCGCGAGGTCCAGGCCAAGGGTGCGCTGGCGTGGAGCGATCAGGAAGGCCGCATTGCCCAGCAGTCCCCACTCGGGACGGGTTTGCGCGCCATCGTTGGCACGGCGGCGCAACTGGTTGAGCAGGACGTCGTGCGGCAGGTGCGGGTTCACGCCGAGTGCGGGCGCGCGCTCGCGCCGGACTTGGTCGCCGGCCTGGACAAAGACCGCTTGCACGTGGTCCCAACGGGTGCGGGCTGCGGCAGGCAGGAGGTCCAGATCGAAGCCGTCGACTTCGTCGGTGGTGGTGTTATGCAAGGCCGCGACGAACCAGGTGGACGCGGGGATGGCCATCCCCTGTTCGCGCAGCCCGGCGCGCACCGCATCGTCGTTGAGTAGTTGCGCCAGACTGCGGGCATTGACTTCGCCGGTTTGTCCACCGCACGCGCCGCAGTCGAGCATGGCGGCGTGGGCGTTATTGACGGATTGGCTGCCATGTCCGACCAGTAGCACCAGCGGTGCCAACTGTTTGTCCAGACCGATGGCGTGCAGGACCCGCGCTGCCAGCGTTACTTTGGCAGCCATATCCTGGCCGCTGAGTTGTGGCCGGCAGATCGGGCGGGTGCGCGACGGTAGTCCAGCCAGATCGTCACGCACGCGGGCCCGTGCGGAAGGACGCAGCCATTGCCCGAGTTTGCCGAGGTAGCCGAATCCGGCGGCTTCCACGAATGAAAACGCGGCACTCGGCCAGCGGCTGGCGGCATGCCATTGATCGTTCAGGGCAAAGTGGGTTGCGCGTGCGCGGCTGGCTGCTGCTAGCTGCCGGGCGTCTGAGGCCTGGTCGGTTGCACCGGCTGGCACGATGCAATCGGTCACCTCCATCGCGGGTGCGAGCAAGCCCGGAAGTTGTGGCCTTCTGGCCTGTGTTGCTATCGGCGTGTAGGCGATTGGCAGGCCGAAGAAGCCGGCAAAGCCGATGGTCTGGATCGCTGGCGACGCATTTTCGAGTGCCCGCCGCAACGGCTCGCTGCGGACATCAATGCAAAAGGCGGCCTGGACATCGATGGGTTGCTGCGCGCTGGTCGGATCGGCGGGCCGGAGCAGTTGTTGCGCCAGTGGTCGTTGAAAACCAATTTCCAGCGCGACTTGCCAGACCTCGTCGATCAATAGTGCCGCTTCGGCTTGTTGCAATAAGACCGGGGCTTGCTGCCATTCTTTCTGCAAGGCGGCGAAAGCCTGGCTCGTGGCGGCGTTGTCTTTGCCGTCGAGCAGGGCCGCGCTCCACGCCAGCCGGATAGCCAGCAGTTCCCGGACATGCGGCTCCTCAAGCCCTTGCAGTCGCGCCTCCCAACCCAGATAGGCGCACCACGAGGCCCAGCCGTTGACGGTCAGCATGATCGCCTCAAGATAATCCGACCACACCGCCTGCGGCAGTCCAAGGTGTTGCAGTACCCAGTGTTCGGCATCCTCTCGGGTGGAGGGCAGGGCGGCAAGTGCGTCACCCAGATTGGGCAAGCCCATCAGCGTACCGATGCCGTGGTCGTGTCTCAGCGTGTAGCGCCAGAAGGCATACAAGCCGCGCGAGCGCTCCGGCTGCCAGTCGGCCTGATGCTCGTCAAAATAGGCAGCGCAGGTCTGGCTGATCTGATGCGTGATGGCTTGTCGCCACGATAGCCGTGTGTGGCGTTTCGGGTCATTGTCGAGAACATCGATGAGCAGGGGCAAGCGCTGCAGCTTTGGTGCAGTCCGCAAGGCGTCCAGACATTGCGCAGGAGTCAGGGCGGCCAATTTCGCAGCGGGTACCTGTTTCAGGGCTAGTTCGAGGTCAGCCTGGCGGATGCGGCCTTCGTTCCAGGCTTGCTGCTGGCTCTCGCGTGACGGAAAGACCTGAATGCCACCGAGCAGCGCCATTCTGGCCGCCACCTGTCGCAACGGCATGCCCACGCGTGCCCAGTGTGGATTCACCGCAATGGCCCGATCCAGCGGCCAGGCCGGCGCGATCGCCTGGCATGCCTTGTCAAAGGCGGCGTCGATCTGCGCGCGCAAAGCAGCATGTTCGGTCGTCGCGGCACCGGCCCGACCCTCAACTTCAGCGGCGCGTTGCGCATCCGTCATCAATGTATCCATCGGGGTGTTCTCCTTGTGGTGGTTCATCGTGGCGCATCCTTTGCCGGTGCGTTGGGTGCGTTGGGTGCGTTAGGTGCGTTAGGTGCGCGGATGCTGGTTTTTAATGCGCGGGGAACCCAGCGGGCCGGCCAGAATTGCAAGGCCATCCGGGTGTACGTCTCGTCAAGATAAAAACCGGCATAGCTCCGGCGACGCCATCCGCGCAGCGCCTGCGGCCGGAGCTGCAAGAGCACCAGCAGAAGGTAAAGCGCAGCCATGCCGGTCAGGGTGATCATGCCGAGTGCGTGGTCGGGTGCGTCAACAAGTCCGAAGGGCAGGGCATGGGCCAGCAAGGCGGCACCGGTCAGACCGGCGACCATCAGCAGGCCCGCGCCGCCATGCAAGCATATCGACCGCAAGCTGCCGGGCTGGGCAGGCAGCCATAGCAAGGGGGCCCAAGCCAGTCCCAGCACCGCGCTCCACCACCACGGCCATGCGGCCTGACTCAGCACGGACTGGATCAGCAGCACAGTCGGTATGGTGCCTATCGGGGCGAGCAAAAGACTGATTGGTATCGGAGTCGACACGTGATGCATCGCGTGCAAGCGGGTCTGACGCACCACCATCGAGGCCGACAGGAAGGCCTGTGCCTTGTAGAGCGAATGCCCGATCAGATGCAATGCGGCGAGGGTGTACAGACCAAGACCGCATTCGAGCACCAGAAAGCCCATTTGTGCCGTGGTCGACCAGGCCAGTCGTACCTTGATGCTGATGCGGGTCAGCATCACCAGACCGGCCAGCACGGCGGTTCCCAGCCCGAACACCAGCAGCAGCATGCGCGCCGGCATCGCGTGTTCGAGCAAGGGCGCGAAGCGAATCAGGACAAAGCCGCCCAGATTGACGACGCCCGCATGCAGCAGCGCAGACACGGGGGTGGGCGCTTCCATGACCTGGATCAGCCAGCCATGCACCGGCAACAGTGCTGTGCGCAGGATGACTGCCAGCACCAGACAGACGGCACTCAGTTGCAAGACGGCGGACATGCCTTGATGACCGATATGCGTCCACAGGTCAGACAAGGAACCGCTTTGCACTTCGCTCCAGGCCAGGGTGGCAGCGCAGACCAGCAGCACATCGGCAATCCGGTCGGCAATATGTTTTTTGTGTGCGGCAAGCAGGGCAAAGGGGCGGTCCGGGTAGAAACACAGCAAATGCTGCAGCACGATGCCCACCAACGCCCAGGCGGCGATCAGCACTAGCCAGTGATCCGCCATCAGCAGCAGGTGGACGGCGGTCAGTACGCCTGCAAGTGCGCCAATAAAACGTCGTTGCCCGGGTTCGCCGTCGAGGTAGCGCGCCGAAAAAGCCGCGATGACACTGCCTAGCAGTTGCACCAGCAAGGCTAGCGCGCTACCAATCGGGGTCGCACCCAGCCACGGATGGAATTCGGGAAATTGGGGTCCTGCGCACGCGGTGATCACGGCACACAACGATGCGAGCCCCGAGAGCCCCATGAAGACGTGCCAGAGGCGCCTGACAGTTAGCACCGACAGGCCCGGCAGCAGCGACAGCGCCATCCCTGCCAGCATCAGCACGGCGGGCATCAGCGCGCCAAGTGCAAAAAGAAGATGTTTCATCGCAAAACTCCCAGATGTCGAACTGGTCAGAGTATGTCGATCGCCGATTGTTCTGTAAAATATTTTAATACGATCTCACCGAGTCATAAAACAGAACAATGAATCTCGAGCAACTGAACTTCCACCATCTTTTTTATTTCTGGCGTGTGGCCAAGGTCGGCCACTTGACCCGTGCGGCGAAGGAGCTGCACACGTCGCAGTCGTCGCTGTCGGCGCAGATCCGTCAGTTGGAGGAGCGTCTGGATGAGGTCTTGTTCACCCGGGAAGGACGTGGTCTGGTACTGACCGATACCGGGCAACTGGTGTTGGCCTATGCCGAGGATATTTTTGGATTGAGCCGGGAAATGCTGGGCCGCCTGCAGGGGCGCAGCGAGGGCGTGACCCGTTTGCGCATCGGCAGCGTCGCAACGATGTCCCGAAATTATCAGGAGAACAGGATTCGGCCGCTGCTGGCCGATCCGACCGTGATGCTGACGCTCGAATCGGGATTACTGGACGACCTCCTGACCCGGTTGATCCAGCATCAGCTCGATGTGGTGCTGGCAAACGAAACAGTCCCTTCCGAAGCGAACCGCCCGTTGCATTGTCATTTTCTGGGCAGCCAGGCAATTTCATTTGTCGGCCCGGGTGCGCTCTGGAAGCCGCTCGGCTTGCGGGTGCCCGAGGATCTTGATGGCCTCGATATTGCACTGCCCGGGCCACGCAGCGCGATTCGGACACAGTTCGATGCGCTGTGTGCGTCGGCAAAAGTCACCCCGCGTGTGCGCGCCGAGGTCGATGACATGGCCATGCTGCGCCTGATCGCACGCGATAGTGGCTGGGTAACGGTTCTTCCGGAAGTGGTGGTGCAGGATGAATTGCGGTCCGGTTCGCTGGTGTGCGTGGGCCGTTCGACCTTGCTGGAAGAGCGCTTTTACGCCATCACCACGCCACAGCGCCATCACATTGAACTGCTCGACCGGTTGCTCGCCGGAAGCGCCGAAACGCCAGCGGTTCCCTGAGCAGGTCATTCTCTCCAAAAGTCACGGAACTGAAACGCATTCGTCATCGTGTTGACATTGTGCGTCGCTACACTCGGTTTTTTCCAAAACAGGGGTAAGCAATGAGTGCACTGAAAAAACAAGAAAAGCAAACGCACCAATCCGTGCCAAGCAACCCGGGTCGTCGCCAGTTCGTCATTCGCATGTCGTCGGTGGCTGCAGTGCTGGCCTCGGGCGGTGTTACGACTGCCTGCGGCGGTTCGGGCACCGAACTCAACGGTGAGCTTGCCGCTTTCAGTTATGGCGTGGCCAGTGGTGATCCGCTGTCCGACCGGGTCATCCTGTGGACGCACGCCAAAATCTCGACCGACGCCGCCGTCACCCTGACCTGGCAGGTTGCCGCCGACCCGAGCTTTGCTACCCCGCTGGCCTCCGGTAAAGTCGTTACCAGCAGCGCCACCGGCTTCACCGCCAAGGTCGATGCGATCGGCCTGCAGCCCAATACCGAGTATTACTATCGGTTCCTGGCACCGAACAACAGCATCTCTGGCGTTGGCCGCACCCGGACCCTGCCGGTTGGCAGCGTCGCCGAAGTGAAGCTGGCAGTGTTTTCCTGCAGCGACTACCCGGCCGGCTATTTCAATGCCTACGATGCGGCTGTCTCCTCCGGCGCGCAGTTTGCGCTGCACCTGGGCGATTACATCTACGAATACAAGGACGGCGTCTACCCACCGACGGCGTCGGCAGTCGCCGCGCGGGTTTCGGCACCGGCCAACGAGGTGGTGACCCAGGCCGACTATCGGGCTCGCCATGCGCTGCACAAAGCCGATCCGTATGCCAAGGCGCTGCACGCACGCATGCCGATGATTGCCATCTGGGATGACCATGAATTCGCCAACAATGCCTGGATGGATGGGGCCGAAAATCATAATCCGGTGACCCAGGGACCCTGGGCTGCCAGAAAGGCTGCCGCCAGCACGACGTATCACGAATGGATGCCGATCCGCTCGCCGGATGCCGCCAATCTGCTGAAGATTTACCGTTCGTTCGACTTCGGCAATTTGCTGTCGCTGCACATGCTCGACACCCGCATCATCGGTCGCGAACACCAGCCGGATCGCACGCTCGATGCGTCGGGGCTGGATATCGCCGACCCGACCTTTCTGCCGTATGCCTTCAATACCAAAAAACAGCTGATGGGCACGACTCAGCAAGCCTGGCTGGACACGCAGATGACCGCGTCGGCAGCGACCTGGCAAATCCTCGGTAATCAGACGGTGATGGGACGCATCAAAATTGCCGCTTCGGTACTGGCAGCAAATCTAAGCGCCGCTTCGGTCACAGCCTATCTGACCGCCAAGGCGACGCCGGTCGTCGCTCAGACGCCAGCCCAGAAAGATCTGCTCAACCCGGCCAAAAATCCGAAAATTTCCTATACCTTCGATAATTGGGAAGGCTATCCCGATGCCCGTGATGCGGTGCTGGCATCGGCGGCAAAACTGAAGGCGGCGGGAAAGAAATTCGTGGTGTTGTCCGGCGATAGTCATAACTCCTGGTTCAACAAGCTGACGCTGGCCGATGGCACCCAGGTCGGCGCCGAATTTGCCGGTATGTCGGTGACGTCGTCAGGATTCGAGTCGTTTTTTCCACCGGCAGTTGTCCCGCCAGTGACGCTGGCCGCGACCATCAAGGCGCTGGTCGATGACATCAGTTACATCGACACGTCGCGTCGTGGCTATATGCTGGTGACCCTCACGCCGGCGCTGGTGACGACGGACTATGTCTATGTCAGCACCATCACCAGTTCGAGTTATACGACGGTCACAGAGACCTTTACTTACGCTGGTTGATAGCCGATATCGTGTTCGCCGTTTAAAGCCAGTGGCAGTGCCCTGGCCCATCGGTTCGACGACAGCGAAAACGTCAGCGCACGCACATGGTGGTACCACCCGGCGGGCACATACAGCAGCTCGCCGGGTTCGACCAGGCACTCGATCAGGGTGGCCTGACGCGCCAGCGGGAATTGTTCAAAATCCGGTGCTTCCGGATTGAACGCGGAGCCGAACAGGATGGCATTGGCTTCGCGGGTGTAGAGGAATGCATCGTGATGCGGCGGCGACAGGATGAGGCGTTTGCTGCCCCACAGCTGCGCAAAAATATTGTCGTCATAGTCGCAATGCAGCGGCGTCACGGTGCCTGCCGGACCCAGCCAGAATCGTGGCGGGCCCATTTTTTTGAAATAAGCTGGCCAGTTGCACAGTCGGTTTAACGCACGTAACTCCAGATTCCCCAGATAGGGCGGCAGCGCCAGCGTGTCCGCTGCGACCAGATCGAGATACGCACTCAGCGACATGTCCTGCATCGCCCGATCGGGTGCGAAGGCCGTGTTGATGTAGTCACCGACCCGCGCACGTACGGGCAGGTCGCCAAATTGTTCGCGCAGCAGGTGTGGTTCGAGAGCGAACAGCGGCCAGCGGTTGACCAGGCCAGTCATGATGAATGGCAAGCCTAGTGCGGCACGCGCGCGGAACGCAGTGGCATCGAGCTTGCCGCTGCGCGGCACTGTCGTGATTACCGGGAGATCGCGGGCGGCGAGCCTGATGGCGTGGCGCATGGCATCAATCGAGCTCACACCGCGAATGCATGCATCCTTGTGTTCTCGTGCCTGCTTTGTGGCGATGGCTTCGTCGATTGACAGGGAAGGGGCTACGGCCCTTGGCGGCAACCTGGCAGAAGTGCGGACTGGCGATGGCGCGCAAGGCGGCGTCACCGGATTTTTCTGGTTTGACATGGAGGTGAGCGGTGGCTGTGATGCGCAGTGATGACGATCCGTAACAGGATACAGCGCCGTCGCGGGATAGCCGGTTCACCAGTGCGTAAAAATCTATCCCCGCCCTATGAACAGATCAGTGCTGGGCAGCGATTTTCATCGCATCTAATTGCGCTGCCGGAGGCTGTCCGATGTGGGCCTGCTCCAGCGAGACGCGCAGTGCGGTTGCCGTCGTGACCGGCGTAACACTTGCGGCAACCGTCGACTGCGATCCCAGCAGCGACCACGCACCTGCACTGAGGCAGACTATCCCGGCGGCCAGCATCGCGCTGCGCAGCCGGTTTCGTGCGGGCGACTGCAACAGCGCGGGTGCGGCGTCGTCCGCCAGCACGGCACTGGCGCGCAGGCTCCAGGCATCCTGAGCGGGCTGTCCGGCCGAGAGGCGGGCGAGCAACGAGCGCGCCAGTTCTTCCGATTCCGCATGGCGGCGTTGTGCCCCCAGTTGGGCGTCGCATACTTGTTGGGCGACTGCGCTGGCGCGGCGTGCGGCATGGTTGCGCGCCGTCTCTGCATCGCTCAGTTGCTGTGCCAGGTCTCTGGCGTGGCTAGCCATCGCATCGTGAGCCATTTTTTTTTGAAGGGCGATATCTTCATTGCGGATTTTTTCCTGCAATGCCAGTTGCGCCTGTTGCTGTGCGATAGCGTGTTGCCGTTGCTGCAGTGTTGCATTGGCGACTTGCTGTTCGGCCACGCTGGCCTGAAGCAGTTCGCGTTCGACCTGTTCGTGCAGGCGGGCCAGTTCAGCCTGTTCCTGCACGATGGTGGCGCGGGCCCGTGCTTCACTGCATGCCTGTTTTTCGGCGCTGACTTTTTGCTGTGCTGCTGCCAGGGCCAGCTTGGCGGCCGTATGGCGATCCTGTTCGAGCTGGTGCTGTTGTTGCAGACAAGCGTTGGCTTGTTGTTCCATGCTTGCGCGCTCGATCGCGAGATCGCGCCGTTCGGTTGCGGCGCGCAAGCCTGATTCGCTGGCGGCTTGCGCGGCGCGTTCCGAGGCGAGCGCTTCTTCTGAAACCTTGAGCAGGCGCTCGCTGGCCAGAAGGCGCTGGCGGGTCTTTTCCTGTTTTTGGCGAATCACATCGAGTGCCTGTTGTTCGATTGCCTGGCGCTGGCGCTGGAAACTGGTGAGCGCGACCGCATCACGTGCGCCTTGCAATGCGATGCGGGCGGCGTTGCGTTGCACTTCTGTCGCGATGGCGAGCTGGGAAAGTGCATGACGCGCCGCGTTGGCTTGGGCATCGAGTGCCCGGCGCAACTGCTCCTCGGCGTCGGCCTGTTCCTGCAGCTGGCGAGTTTGCTCCTGTTCCGCACAAAGACGGCTGAGTGCGGCTTCTTCCGCCTGGCGGGCGAGTGCCAGCTTTTGTTGGGTTTCCAGCAGTGTTTGCGCGACCGTTTCGCCACAGCGACGTTCGGTATCGCATTGCTCTTGCAGCAGCACGCTGGCTTGCTGTTCGGCTTCGATCCGTTCTTGTTGCAGTTGTGTCAGTGCGAGCGCAGCGTTGGCGTTGGCCAGTGCGACAGCGGCGGCCTGATCCCGCAACGTGGCCTGAATCTGTTCCTGTTCGAGTGCCACCCGGGCATGGTGGAGTGTCGTTTCTGCTGCTTCGCGGGCAGTCCGGGCGGCCTGCTCCCGCAAGCGCAAGCAGTCTGCCTCGGCCTGTTCGGCCTGGGCCAGCGCTTCGGTCTGCGCTTGCGCCGTGACTGCTGCCAGGCGCTTGTCGCGCAGTGCCGCGATGACCCGGGTATCGGCGTCACGGTGCGCCTGTTCGCTGCGGATCAGTTCAGCCGTTTCGTCTGCTTTGCGTACGGCAAGGTCAGCGTTCTGCTGCTGCAGGACGGCATAGTCGGCGAGGGCGGCAAGACCTTGTTCTTCGGCGGCGCTGCACGTCGCTGCGATCAGGCGGGCCGCCTGTTCGCTGTCGTTGCGGCGGGCGGCCAGTTCCAGGCAGCGCTGTTCTTCGGCGCTGCGTTCGAGGGCTGCCTTGGTGGCCAGTTGGTCGGTCTCGGCACGCTTGCGTGCGTCTTCGCTGGCAAGCTCTTCGGCCGCCAGACGGCTGCGTGCCTGGGTGTCGGCATGCTGTTCTGCCTCGACGCGTGCGTTGGCAGCATCCAGTAATTCCCGTTCGACGTGCAGGCGGGTTTCGGCAGCGATGCGGGCTTGTTCTTCGGTATCGCGATTGGCCTGGGTCAAGGCGAGCGCACGTTGCTCCGCGTGTTCGCGACGCATGGCGGCGTCGTGCATGTCGAGTTCTGCCTGCAGGCGCAATTGCAGTGTCGCCAGCGCGCGCTGTTCGGATTCGCTACGGGCAATCGCGATCGCATGGTGCTCGATTTCAGCAGCAGCGCGCAGGCGTGATTCTTCACGCGCCTGCACTTCGGCGGGTGCGCGTTGCAAGGTTGCTGCAAGTTCCTCTGCCTCGGCTTGTTCGCGCAGGTTGATCAGTGCGATCGCTTCGCTGCGTGCAGCGATCAGCATTGCCGTGGTGAGCCGGGCGCTGTGTTCGCGCTGTGCGCGTTCGTGGTCCAGTTCGGTGATGCGGGCATCGGCATCGGCACGACCTTCGGCTTCGCGCTGCGCGCTCTGTTCCACCACTTGCCGTTCAGCGGCAAGGCGACGTGCGGTGCCGGCAAGAGCGGCGACTTTTTCGGCGGCGGCCAGCGCCTCCGCCTGGGCCAGATCCTGTGCTTCGACACGTATGGCTGCATCCTGGCTGGCCTGGTCGACTGCTTGCACGCGCGCACGGGTTTCGGCACGCAGCCGGTTTTCGGCAATCACGGTGGCCGCTGTTTCCGCTTCGACCCGGCTAATCGCTTCCCGGATTGCACGCAAGTCAAGGCCGGCGCCGGCCAGTGCCGGATTCTGCAGAGTCAGGTCATCACTCACGGGATGATCATCATGTCGGGTATAGCCGCGTTGTGAGGCGTTCTTGTCCATTGCCTGCTTGCTTTCCATGTCATCTCCGGTCTTGAGCGCGGGATTGCCGATTTTCACAGTATTGTCGTTTCAGGGGCGATTCGAGCAGTGGAGCAGAGGGTTAAAAGCTGGCCTGTTCACGCTATCGTTCGGGGCGTGCGGGCAAATGCATCGAAATCAGCCACCGGAAGCGGCCGGCTGAACAGATAACCCTGGTACGCATGGCAGCCGGCACCGGCGAGAAAAACGCGCTGTTCGTCGGTTTCGACGCCTTCGGCAATCACGTCCAGCCCCAGCGTCTTGGCCAGCGCGATGATGGTTGTCGCGATGGCAGCATCGTTGGGGTCGGTCAGGACATCGCGCACGAAGGACTGATCGATCTTGAGCTGGTCCAGGGGCAGCAGCTTCAGGTAGGACAGCGATGAAAAGCCGGTGCCAAAATCGTCGAGTGAAAAGTTGATGCCGATTTCCTTGAGGGCGCGCATTTTTTCGACGATCTGCTGGAGGTTGGCCGCCAACAGGCTTTCGGTCAGCTCCAGTTTCAGACGCTGTGGCCGCGCTCCGGTACGTGCCAGCACGGCGATGACCTGCTCGACAAAATCGCTTTGCTGGAATTGCCGGGCACTGACATTGACCGCAATGGTCAGTGCCGCCATGACGGGGTCATCGGCCCAGTTGGTCAACTGGCGGCAGGCGGTTTCCATGACCCAGGTGCCGATCGGCAGGATCAGGCCGGTGTCTTCGGCCAGCGTAATAAATTCGAGGGGCGAGACCATGCCGCGTTGCGGATGTAACCAGCGCACCAGCACTTCGGCCCCGCTGAGCTGATCACCGTCGGCGATCTGCGCCTGGTAGTGCAGGATGAATTGTTGCTGATCGATTGCCTCGCGCAAGTCGTGCTCCAGTGCGGCACGGGCCATCACGGCCGCCTCCATCGCCGGATCAAAAAAGCACGCGCCGTTACGGCCTTCCGCCTTGGCCTTGTACATCGCCAGGTCGGCTTGCTTCATCAGGACATCGGTCGAGAACAGATGGCCGCTCAACAGCGTGACGCCGATGCTGGCAGTGCTGCGATGGGCCACGCCGTTGAGCAGGTACCGACGATCGAGTGCAGACAGGATCTGCCGGGTGATACTTTCGACCCGCACCATGGCATCGGGCTTGCTGTTCCCCAGTCCTGCCAGCAGGACGACGAATTCATCCCCACCAAGACGGCACACGCTATCGCCGGTACCGATACAGCTGACCAGTCGCTGGGCAACCTGCATCAGCAGTGCGTCACCCATGTCGTGACCGAGCGTGTCGTTGATCGTCTTGAAGTAATCCAGGTCGATCAACAGCAAGGCGGCATGGCTGCCATTTTTGAGACCGGACGCCATGATCTGACGCAAGCGGTCGTGCAACTGGGTCCTGTTTGGCAAGCCGGTCAGCTGATCGTAAAACGCCAGCTGGTTAATTTTGTCTTCGGCCAGTTTGCGCTCGGTGATGTCGTACTGCGAGCCGACATAATTGATCAGCACACCCTCGTCGTCCCTGACCGCCGAGATGGTCAGCCATTTCTGGAACGCGTTGCCGTTGGCATGGGTTTGCCAGATTTCGCCTTGCCAGATACCGCTACGGTCCACGCTGCGCCACATCGCCAGATAGAAATCGGTATTGTGGTGGTCCGAGGCCAGGCGGTCGAGATTATGTCCCACCAGATCGATGGTTTGATGGCCGGTGTTGTTGACGAAGGCCTGGTTGACTTGCAGGATCATCTTGTCGGCATCGGTGATGAGCATCGCTTCTTGCGAATCGAAAGCGGTGGCGGCGACGCGCAACGACTGTTCTGTGCGCTTGCGTTCGGCGATGTCGTGACGGCGACTGGTACGCAATTGCCAGCTCATGCTCCACAACAGTAACGTGAACAGCAGCAGCAGGGCAGAGGCGGCGGCGGCTCCGCGCAGGTAGTCATTGCGGATACGGAAGAAGTTCTCCAGTTGTTCGTCGTCCGCCAATCCGGCGATCACAATCAGCGGAAAATCCACCAGCTTGCGCGCGATGAGGTGGCGCGCAATGCCATCACTGCCTAACGAAGCGAGAACAGCACTGTCGAATTCCGCTGCACCCGGCGACAGGAAGGCCTGATCGACGGCCTCGCCATCCGAGAGCAACTCGCCGCTGCGCCGGACCCGGAACCGGCCGTCATCACCGACGATGCCGAGCACGCCCTGCTGGCCGAGCTTGCTTTCTTCGTAGCCGCTGACGAAGTGATCGATGGCCACCGACAGCGTGACGATGCCGACGAAGTTGCCATTGCCATTGACGAGCCGGCGACTGAATTGCAGGCTCGCTTCGCCGCTGACAGGGTCATGCCGGGGACGGCTAATCTGTAGCTGGCCGGTGACGCGGGTCGCACTGAATTGCGGATCGTCACTGATGTTCGAGGCCGACGCAGAGCGCGTGTCAGCCACCACCTTGCCATCCTGGTCGGCGATGCGGATCACGAATAACAGGTCCGACGGCAGCATTGCCTTGGCTTTGAGTTCCTGCAGCACTGTCGGCTGCCCGTTGAGTTCGTAGGCGTACTTGATCAGGTTTAGCGTCTGGTCGATTTCACGCAATGCACGTAATACTTGTGCTTCATAAGTGGTGACCAGTTCGCGGCTGAAAACCGAAATGGACTGTTCGGCATTGCTGCGTTCGATGCCAATGAAATGCAGCGTCGCCATCCAGAGCAAGGTCAGGAAGCACAGCGAAAACGCCGGGAACAGCATCGTCGATTCGGGCACCGTATAAAGCCACGCGCGCAGTTGCGAGATCCGACTGCGCCTGGCCGCGACAAACAGGACGGGTACGGCGCGTCGCCAGATTGCGCTCATGGTGATCGCAGTGCCCGAACGCTGGTATCGATCATGCCGGGATCGAGGTAACCGATTGCACGCGGATTCTCGGCGATCAGTTTTTTCAGGTCGCGGCTACTGGCCGCTTCTTTCGGCGGCTGGCCGCGACCGGTAAAAATCAACTTCGACCAGTGCGACCTGATCTGCGCGGGAGACTTTCCGGCATAGCTGGTGTAGAACTCGTCACGCAGCGAGGTGCCGACGGCCATGTCGATCGGCATCACCGGCCCACCATCGACCTGCATGCTGGTATTGCCAAGGAACAGGTTGGCGATCTGGTTTCTGCTCAGTTCGGTCAACGGACTGTTGGCCGAGACGACGGCCACGACATCGGCCACGACGGCACCACAGGACAGGCTGAGCGCAAGGCCGGTGGTGATCATGGTCAGACTGAAGGCATTGCGGGTGCAGGTCTTCATCAGAATACGAAATCGACAGTGAGGCTCAGCACATTGAAGCTGTTACCCGGTTGATAGCCAGTGGCGATACGGATCAGTCCGGCCGACGAACCGTTCGTTGGCCGGCTGTGGTCAAGCTGCAGCTTGAGCGCCACGTCGCTGCGCACATCCCATCGGGTTCCCAGCGAAATGGTGGAGCTGGTCGTTGGTTTGAGCAAGCCGTTGAGGACGCCGTTGAGCGCACCCACGCTGCCTGCCGCATACGCGGGTAAACGCGTTGCGTCGAGTCCCGGGTCGCTTGCCGGACTGTGTTTTTTCGAGGTCGAATACGTCAGATACGGGGTCCATGATCCCAGGCGGTAACCGCCGCTGGCATACCAGGCGGTCTGGTTACCGATGACTGACGAGAATTTTCCGTTACCCCATTCGCTCATCAGGAACCAGTCGCCCGGGTCGTAACTGGCACCCAGCGACAGGAATGAAATTGGCTGGTGGTCCAGATTATAGGTCTCTGCAATGGCGGTGCCGGCCGGGCCGAATTGCCGGTACAGGTCGAAGAAGGCATTGCTGTCGGGGACCGTGAGCCTGCCGCGCTGGTATGACACGCGCAAGGTGGCTGGTCCGCTGCTGAAGGTATTGAACAGACCGGCGATGTTTTGCACCCGACTCGGTGACGTCAGGCCTGGGCTACGCAGTACGTCGTCGCCGTAGCTCAGTTGCAGCGTGTTGGTGGCCTCGCCGAGGGTGGTTCGGTAACTCGCATCGATGCCATCGTTGGCCGTCATCGGAACCATGCGGCTGTACAGTTCGATCGGTGGCCTCACCCAAGGCATGGCATAGCCGACATGACGATAGTCGCCAGCGAGGAAGGTCGGTAACGCAATACGGCCGATGCGCACCGCGAAGTCGGGCGTGATGGCGTACTTGATGTTGGCCCATTCGATAGTAGGCCGGTAACTGTTGTCGTACTGCTGCTGCGAGATCACCTGCAAGACCGCCGACAAGCTCGGTGTAATGGTCGCGGCAATTTGCAGACCGAGCCGGGTATCGAGGTCGGGACTCCAGTTGCGGGTGACACCGGTACCGTTGGGTTTAATCGATGGACTGTCGGTGTAATCGGCCTGGTGCTCGCTGGAACGGGCCATGCCGATGGTACCGAAGCCGCTGACCAGAAAGGCTGGCGTCGCGGTGGATGCGGCATCGTCGGCGCGGGCGGAGGAGGCTGCGAGCAGCAGTGCGGACAAGGCAATCGATGTCAGGTGTGTCGGAGAGAGGCTGTCGGTCCGGCTTGGCATGGGTGTCGTTCTTTACGGTTCAAAAGGGTGTTGCATGGCGCGGGATTTACTTGCTTGTCTGCTCAAAAAAATGGCAGCCAAGCCGATCGACTATGGCGATATGTTTCTTGCGGGAACATAACAGTTTATTTGCGTAAGGAATGGTACTAGTTGGTATTATTTCGTTAGGACCGGTATATTTTTTCGAATAATCCTGGTTCAGGATGTGTTTAATGCCTACCTATCATCATAAGCACATGCCGTTTAAGTACTTGGTAATGCTGTCGACTATCTTTACACTCTTGCCCTTGCGAATCTGTTCGCCACCGAACACAAGGACATTCATGCGTGCAACATCTGCAAAAAAACTGGCTGGCCTGATGACAGCATTGCTGTTCTCCGGTCTGTCACTCCAGGCCAATGCGGCCGACCTGCTGGCCACCGTGCAAGCGCGTGGCACCCTGAAAGTGGGGGTGGAGGGCACCTATCCGCCATTTAATTTCAGGGATACCAAAACCCGTGTGCTGAGCGGTTTTGAAATCGACGTGGCCCGATTGCTGGCCAATAAAATGGGTCTCAAGCCCGAGTTCACGAGCATCGAATGGAGTGGCATTCTCGCCGGGCTCTCCGCCGGCAAAGTCGACATCATCCTCAATCAGGTGGGCATCACGCCGCAGCGCGAGGCGAGCTTTGATTTTTCCGAACCTTACACTCGCTCAAGCGCGCAACTGATTGTGCGCAAGAACGAGCAACGGCAGTTCACCAGCCTCGCTGACCTCAAGGGCAAGAAGCTCGGCGTCGGGCAGGGCACCAATTACGAAGAGCGCGCCAAGGCGGTAGTCGGTATCGACGTCAAGAGCTATCCGGGCGCGCCCGAGTATTTGCAGGACCTCGCTGCCGGTCGTGTCGATGCGGCGCTCAACGACAGTCTGATGGTGTCGTATTTGCTGAAGGCATCGCCGTTGCCGATCAAGGCTGGCGCACCGATTGGCGAAGTCGCGCAGATGGGGATTCCTTTCGTCAAGGGCAATCCGCAATTCAAGACGGCACTCAATGCGGCGCTGGCGGCCATCATTGCTGACGGCAGTTTTGCCAAGGTCTCGATGCAGTGGTTTGGTATTGATGTGAGCAAGGCACCTGCTGCGAAGTAATCGAAAGTGGATGAGGTTGTGATGGTCCCCGCACAGTGCTGTGGGGATTTTTTTTGAGACTGGAAACACAATGAATCTGATCGAACTATTGACCCTCGCTGCACCGATCATGCTCAAGGGTGTGCTCTACACGGTCCTGTTTGCGGTGGCGTCGATGGTGGGTGGCTTGCTGCTGGGGACGCTGCTGGCGATGGCGCGCTTGCTGCCATGGCGCGTCTTGCAATGGCCCGCTGCGTTGTATGTCAGCATGATTCGCGGCACGCCGCTGCTGGTGCAGGTTTTTCTGATTTATTACGGCTTGCCCAGTATCGGCATCGAATTTTCGCCAGTCAGTGCCGGTATCCTGGCATTGAGCCTGAACGCCGGGGCGTTTCTATCGGAGAGCTTGCGCGGGGCGGTACAGCGTGTCAGCGCCGGGCAGTGGTCGGCCAGTTACAGCCTCGGTTTTACCTGGACGCAGACGCTGCGCTTCATTGTTGGCCCGCAAGCGTTGCGCATTGCCGTGCCGTCGATGGGCAACACGCTGATCAGTCTGATCAAGGATACGTCGCTGGTGTCGGTGATCACTGTCACGGAGCTGATGCTGGCGACCAAGGAAGTGATTGCGACAACGTTCCGGCCGCTGCCGTTGTATGTGACAGCGGCCTTGCTGTACTGGTGTCTGAGCATGCTGTTTGAAGCCTTGCAGCGGCGCGTTGAAAAGCGTTTGGCGCAGGCGCATCAGCGATAACTGAGGTGTAAGCAGATTAGTTAAACACGGATTTCTGTGTATTTCTGCGTATAGTCAAAGCAGCTAAATTTATCGGGAGTATGGAATGAAAAAAATATTGTGCGTTGCTGCCGCGATGCTCGCTTTCGGTTCCGCCGCCTTCCTGCCGACCTCGGCGATGGCTCAGGTTAGCGTCAATATCATCCTTGGCGATGCGCCGCCACCAGTGCGTTATGAAGCCGTTCCGTCACCCCGCAACGGCTATCTGTGGGCTCCCGGTTACTGGAACTGGAATGGCAACCAGCACGTCTGGTCGGGTGGTCACTGGGAACGTAACCGGGTCGACTATCGTTACGACCAACCGCAATGGCGCCAGGAAAACGATGGCTGGCGACTCGATCGCGGTGGCTGGAAGCAGGATGGGAAAAAACACAAGAAGCACAAGAAAGATCGCTACGATGATCGCGATGACCGACACGGCGGCGACCACTGTCCGCCCGGACAGGCAAAGAAAGGGAATTGCTGACCGCTGATGGCAACCGATAGGCAAAACATCAGTTGCCAACAGCAAATAATTCCAACTTATGCCGGAACAGGGGCGGATACCGGTGCCTCCCGGATCGGCAAGTTGACCAGCGCCGCAGCGAGTGCCAGCACCATATCGGCGTACCACATCCAGTTGTAATTACCAAAGTTTTCCATGGCCAGGCCACCCAGCCAGGCACCAAAAAACCCGCCGATCTGATGCGATAGCAGCGTCAGTCCGAACAGGGTCGCGAGGTACCTGATACCAAATAATTTGCCCACCAGACCAGCTGTTGGCGGCACGGTTGCCAGCCATGTCAAGCCGAGTGCTGCGGCAAAAATATAGAAGGTCCAGGCATTCTTGGGTGCCAGCAAATACAGCGCGATGATGACTGCGCGGCTGGCGTACATGGCTACAAGCAGATATTTCATGCGAAAGCGCGAACCCAGCGCACCGGCCGACAGGCTGCCGACAATGTTGAACAAACCTATCAGTGCCAGCGCCGTCGCCGACACGCCGGCCGACAGATTGCACAGTGCGACTTCGCCCGGCAAATGCGTGACCAGAAACGCGATATGGAACCCGCACGTAAAAAAACCGGCATGCAGGCACAGGTAACTGCGATCACGCAGCGCCAGTCGCACTTGCCGGCCTAGTCCGATTTCATTGATCACTGCGCTTGCCGGTGCAGCCACAGCGACGGCCTTTTTTTTCCGGAATGGTCTGGCCAGTGGAATGGTCAGCAGTGTGGTGGCCGCCATCGTGAACATCGCCATCACCCAGCCGGCCGAGCTAATGATCGCCTGCATCAGCGGTGCAAACACGAATTGGCCCAGCGAGCCACCGGCATTGATGAAGCCGGCCGCAAAAGCGCGTCGTTGTGGCGGTATCGATTGCGCGGTGGCCCCGATCAGGATCGAGAAACTGCCCGCGCCAGCGCCTGCTGCACTGAGTAATCCCATGCTCAGCATCAGGCCCCACTGACTCGACATGAATGGCGTGATGGCCAGTCCCGTGGCGAGCATCAAGGCACCGACGATGATCACCTTGGACGAGCCATACTTGTCAGCGACGACGCCAAAAATCGGTTGTGCAGCACCCCAGGCGAACTGGCCAATGGCGAGCGCAAAGCTGATGGATACGATGCCCAGTCCCGTCGAGGTGTTGATGGGTGACATAAAAAGGCCGGTGGTAAGGCGTGCACCCATGGTGATCATCAAGATGGCGCTGGCCGACAGGATCAGGATCCACGACGCGCGCGGGGAGAGTTCAGTCGTTGTGGACATGGGACTTTTCTTCTAGTAGGGGAGTCAGTAATTGCATGGCGCTGGCAGTGTCGTCATGCAGTGTCTTCACCAGTTCCGGGCCAAGGGTGAGTTCGAGTTCGCGCTGCGCAGCGCGCCAGGCCTGTTTGGCACCGATGACTTTGGCTTTGCCTTCGTCCGTCAGTGTCACGATCCGTTGACGCGCATCGCGGCCCGGTGTCAGTGTCACCCAGCCGGCGTCGAGCAACGGTTTCAGATTACGTGTCAGCGTCGTGCGGTCCGTCGAGAGTTGCATCGCCAGTTGTGCCATCGGCATCGCGCCGGCAGCGACCCGTTTGAGTAACGAAAATTGCGTGGTCTTCAGGCCGACACCGGCCATGTGCAGGTCGTAGAGTCGCGTTACCGTGCGGGTCAGGCGCCGTAGCGCAAAACAGGTGCAGCCTGGAGCTAAAAGTGCAGTCATCAGGGGGATGGTGTCGGTGAGGTTTTATGAGGATTTTTAAAGGTAATGGAATATAGTGCATATGCACATAAACAGCTAGTGCAATATGGCACGGCAACCATCTATCCACTCAACGTTCAAGGAAAGCACTTCATGAGCAACGATCATCTTCTGCAATCCTGGCTTGCTGACGAACAAGCTGCGCGGGTTCGCCTCGCCGATCCCGGGGTATCGAGCATGGCGCAATTGCGCGAACTAAGCGGTCTGGAATTTTTGCAGGCGATCGGCGACGGCGTATTGCCATCGGTTCCGATCGGGGCGTTGATGGGTTTTGTACCGATCTGCTGGGAGCCTGGTCGGATGGTTTTCCAGGGGTCGCCAGGCAGGCAACATTACAATCCGCTGGGGAGTGTGCACGGCGGCTATGCGGCAACGTTGCTGGATTCTTGTGTGGGATGTGCGGTGCATTCGATGCTACCGGCGGGCAAGGGCTACACAACGCTCGAGCTCAAAATTAATTACATCCGCGCCATCACCGACACGATCGGACCGGTACGCGCCGAGGGCAAGACGATCCATGTGGGTGGCCAGACGGCGATTGCCGAAGGGCGCATTACCGATGTGCAGGGCCGGTTGTATGCGTTCGCGACAACGACTTGCCTGGTGTTTGCGATCTGACGCGGGCATCGTGAAAGGCTGCGTTGGTTTTTGCAGTGGCAGTGGCGCAGTAACAGCGATGCACTGACAGCGGTGCACTGACCGGCTGGCCAGCGCGCACTGCTATCGTTTTTGTCCTAGCTTCGTACCGACGGAATCCGCACGCCGCTGACGCGGTACTTGCTACGACGATCTCCCATCAGTGCGCGAAGTTCCGCGATCGATAAATCGGCGACTTCGTGCATCCGTATCAGCAGCGATGCGCCGACCGGCAGGCGACGATGTCGGATCTTGCTGATGACTGGAGGGGCGACCTCAAGAGCGCGCGAGAGCGCGGCGTCGTTCTTGATGGCGAGTTTCTGGATCAGCGTGTTGAGCAAATTGTCCGGATTGTAGGAGGGATCCTGAAAATCGGTGCCGTTGGAAGCTGTGGAAGTCATGGGAAAGTTATCCTTCAGTTGTTAAAACAACTACAGTCTGCCCAGTTCGTCAATGTCCGAATGTGCGCTAGCTCACACAACCGTGCGGTAGTTTAGTTTTATTTGGCAAACCCTTGATATTTTCCGGTAATTTTCCGCTCCCGGCACCGCTCGGCTGCCGGACGTGTCGCTGCTGTTAGTGATTTTCTTGCAAGAATTTTACGACGTCAGGATGGTCATTTTCTTGCGCCATGATCAATGCGGATTTGCCACGGTTGTCGAGCATCCGCGCATCGGCACCATGGGCCATCAACATTTGTACTGTGGCCAGATGGCCATAGGCACCCGCCCACATCAATGCGGTTAGCTGATTCGGATAGGTCGCATCCGCCAGGATGCCTTTGGTCAGCAGCATTTCAACGATGGCAGTCTGGCCATTGCCTGCCGCGTAGACCATGGCAGTCTTGTCGAGTTGGTCAAGCGCGTTGATGTCGGCACCTTTGTCGAGCAACAGACGCGCAGCTTCCGTTCTGCCGTGAAAGGCGGCAGCCATCAGGGGCGTCACTTTCGCTGTGTTGGCGAGATTGATATTGGCACCGAGTTCAATGGCACGTTTGACGATGTCGATGCGGTCGTTCTTGATGGCCATCATCAGGACCGATTCGCCGACCCGATTGCGCGTATCGGGCGAGGCACCCTGGTCGATCAGTTGCTGGAAAAGCTTGAGGTTGCCGGTACGTGCGGCAGTCAGTGTTTGCAGATTGAGTTCGGCCCGGTTATCGGCAGCCTGAGCGCCGCCGCATAGTGCTACAAAAATGAAAGGTAAAAAAACGCTGCGTCGACTGGCCATGATTGATCTCGGGTGATTTTATGCAATGGATTCTGGTTCTGTTGTGCCGATATGGAGCTGTCTCGCATGAACGGATTCAGGGAGAAAGTTCTTCTTGCGTATCAAGATACATGCAAGACGCTGCAGTTCGGACACTACAAATTTTTTAATGGCGTTATTGCAAATTTATTGCAACAGGATATTATTCGATAACTTTACTGCGAAGTGGGGAACTTAGTAAAAGCAAGCCCGTCCGCTGATTCCTGGGATGGGTTGAATAAAAATAAATAACATCAATTGGCTGCCACAGGCGGCCATACATGGAGAGCGACAATGGGAATCAAAGGCTATCAATTGATGGGCCATCTGGCAATGGCAGCAGTCGCACTGACAGCGAGCAGTGCCGGTAATGCGCAAGAAATTCAGGGCGGTGCGGGCATCAAGGCACCTGCGATGTCAAAAACACTTGGTCCGGTTACCCAGGCCATGCTTGACGGTGCAGCCAAAGACACCAGCAACTGGTTGCAAACCAACGGCGACTACGGTCAGACCCGGTTTTATCCGTCGGCACAAATCAATAGCAAGAACGTTGCCACGCTGAAGCCGAAATTTGTATTCCAGACAGCCGTTGTCGAGTCGATGGAAACCGCGCCGGTTGTTGTCAATGGCGTCATGTTTCTGACCACTTCGTACAACCATGTCTATGCAATCGATGCCGTCACCGGCGTCGAGTACTGGCATTTCAAGCACAAGATGGGTCCGGTAACGACGTTCTGCTGTGGCCCGAACAACAAGGGTGTGGCGGTTGCCGATGGCAAAGTCTTCATGGGTACGCTGGATGCCAAGATGGTGGCGCTCGATGCCAAGACCGGAAAAATGTTGTGGGAAACCGAAATCGCTGATCCTGAGAAAGGTTACAGCGAAACAATGGCTCCTGTCGCCGTTGACGGCAAGGTGCTGATCGGCACCAACGGTGGCGAATACGGTATCCGTGGCTTCGTCAAGGCGTTCGACGCCGAGACCGGCAAGCTGGTCTGGACATTTAATACGATTCCAGAAAAAGGCCATGAAGGCGTCTGGGCAACGACCGATGCTACCGGTCGCGACATGCATCGTGATATCCCGGCAGAAAAAGCCGCGTTCGCCAAAAAATCCGACTTTTACAATACCCTGGGCGGTGGCGTCTGGATGGCCCCATCGATCGATCGTGCTACCAAGACAGCTTTCTTCGTGGTCGGCAATCCGTCACCTGATTTGTACGGTGCTGAGCGTCCGGGCGACAACCTGTACACGGATTCGATGGTTGCGATTGACCTCGATACAGGTAAATACAAATGGCATTATCAATACATTGCCCATGATGTATGGGATCTTGATGCCGTCAGCCCGCCGATCCTGGTGGACGTCAAGGACAAGAACGGCAAGATGATTCCTGGTGTTATCCACGGTGGAAAAACCGGCCATGTGTATGTTCATGACCGTAGCACTGGCGAGCTGATCCGTTTCTCGGAAGCCATGGTTCCACAAGAAAACATGTGGGTCTTGCCAACGGCTACCGGTGCACGTATGTTGCCTGGTGCCAATGGTGGTGTCGAATGGTCGCCGATGGCTTACAGCGCGAGTAATCGCATGTCGTATGCACTGAATCTGCACCAGCCAATGACGTACCACGTCGAAGAATCAAAGTACCCGAACGGCAAATTGTGGCTGGGTGGTGCGTTCAAAAATGCGGTGGGTGAAGAGCAATGGGGCAATGTGACTGCTGTCAACATCGACACCGGCAAGATCGCATGGCAAACCAAGACACCGCAGCCAATGATCGGTGGCGCACTGGCGACCGCAGGCAATCTGGTGTTTGCTGGTGAGGGCAACGGCTGGTTTAACGCTTACGATGCCAAGTCGGGCAAAGTGTTGTGGCGCTTCCAGTGTGGTGCTGGCGTCAACGCACCGCCGGTTTCTTATGCAATCAATGGCAAGCAATATATCGCGGTCGCCGTTGGCGGGAATTCGCAAATGGATTTCAAGCGTGGCAATAGCGTGTTCGTGTTCGGTCTGTAATCGGATTGTTTAGCAAATGAGGTAACTGAAAGAGGCCGCATAATGCGGCCTCTTTTTCTTTTGAACGGGAATTACCATGACATTAAAGCAGTTATTGTTGGTACTTTTAACCGCAGTGATATTGCCTGCGCAGGCAGTCGATATCGCCGCTGGTCAGGAAAAAGCACAGACTTGCGTGGCATGCCACGGTGCCAACGGGAATTCGACGGTGCCGATGTTTCCGGTGCTGGCAGGTCAGTCAGCACGCTATCTGTATTTGCAATTGAGAGATTACAAGGAAGGGGCGCGCGCCAATCCGATGATGTCACCGATGGCTGCGAATCTGTCGAAGGAAGACATGCAAAACCTGGCGGCTTATTTTGCCGAGCAAAAACCCGTGCTTATTGATTTCAAGGCGGATCCGGAGCGGGTCAAACTGGGCTTTATCAAGGCGGAAGAAAATCTGTGCTCGATGTGCCATCTGGGCGGCATGAAAGGGCAGAATGAAATTCCAAAATTGAGTGGCCAGCACTACGATTACGTGGTCAAGCAACTGACCGACTTCAAGGCGCATACCCGTACCAATGATGCTGGCAACATGTCGGCCGTATCGAAGTCACTGACTGAAGAAGACATCATCAATCTTGGTCACTACCTGACCAACTTGCACTGATCAAAAAAAAGATGCGCCTCGCGCATCTTTTTTTTATCCTATTGCAAGGCCTCGGCCCCGACCGCTGCCGGTTGATTGACCATCGGCACCATACAAATTACTGCGCTGGGTCTTACCCTGCAAGATATTGAGCTCTGTCTGATTGCGCATCATGTGGCGGCCAATCAGCATGCCGTTGATACGATTCATTTCCCGGGCTTCGGCACCCAACGCCACCAGTGCCAGCCATTCGGTATCCGCCGGCTGGTGCACTGCGATCCAATCGCGCATCCCGCGCTCGCTGGCGGCAAAGCCTGCAGCATCGAGTAACGCATGGCGCGTCTTGGTGAGCGTCGTCAGTTGTGTGACGGCCAGTGCCTTTGCTTGAATCAGTTCAGGTAGTCCGGTGATGCTGGCTTCGATCAGTTTTCCCTGCTCCTGTTGCAGCAGTTCCAGCAAGTTGCGTGTGACTTGCTTTTCCTCTGCGAGGCTGGAAGCGGGACCGGAAGCGAGCG
Source organism: Actimicrobium sp. CCI2.3 (assembly GCF_035019065.1). Lineage (NCBI taxonomy): Bacteria > Pseudomonadati > Pseudomonadota > Betaproteobacteria > Burkholderiales > Oxalobacteraceae > Actimicrobium > Actimicrobium sp. CCI2.3. The sequence goes on from NZ_JASJWR010000008.1 coordinate 27,821, forward strand.
TAACCATGATTAACCTTTACGTGAAGACAGCAGATCCTTGACGGTATCGATCAGGCCGTTGGCGACTTTTTCAGGATTGACCTGAAATGTACCGCTGGCGATCGCTGCCTTGATTTCATTAACTTTCTTGACATCGAACGTACTGCTGCCGCCGATTGCCTGCGCTTGTGCTGAAATTTTTACGTTGTCTGATTGCGAATTAGTTTTGGCTGGTTCGGCTTTTTCGGCACCTTTGCTCGCACTGGCCTTGGCAGTCGTCGATGACGCGCCGACAGGGCCAGTTTTCTTAAAAGAGTCATTAATTTCCACGATGTTTCCTTGGTGGGTCAGGGCAAAACACCCCGGTTCATGGTCTCATTACGGCATAAGCAAAAAATACTTGAGGATTTATTTTGCTGGCGGACACATAAAACGGGCTAATACGTCACATCCACGTACCCGCCCGCCCTTGCCACTCCGCTGACGACTTGTCCGGCTGCCGTGCGAGCCTGCGCGATCTGACCTTCCGCTGCATTGTTGAGCGCGCGTCCTTCCGTGGCGACCGAAAAACCCGGCCCGCTCGATATCAGCCGGATAGCCTGTCCCTGTTGTACAACTTGCTCAATGCGCAGCGAATCGACCCGCATCGGATTCCCCATGCCGACCGACATCGCTACGGTACGGCCGATCGCTTGCGCCGTATCGGTAAGAACGCCCGATGGCAATGTGGTCAGGTCGCCTTTCATGCGCATCACGTCGTTCTGGCCGACCACTTGTCCTTTTACCAGCGGTACGGCACTGGCGACATAGTCGGCAATCACCTTTACCTGAGCTGTCACATACACAGTCCACGGTGACGGTGCGAGACACCGCACGCCGACGCTGGTTTTGCCCCAGACCCGACTGCCTGCCGGCAGAAATGCCTCGGGGGCCGGGCAGGCGGGCAGGTTCATCCTGGCATCGAGTTGACCGACGGTGATCGTCACCTCTCCCGGCGAGCCAGCAGACTGGATACGCAAGAATTGCGCTATCGTGCCGCGAATGGCGTCAGGGTCCTGACGTGGCGCGTTAAGTTGGGCCATCGCAGGCAGCGACAACAGACAGGCGAGAACGACAATCGGTATTTTCATGGCAGTCAGTATAAGAAAAGCAGATTTGATGGTAACGGCCAGCAATGCGAGCCAAGCGCCAAACAGAGCATATTTCCCTGATCTGATCGCCTGATCAGGATGGTGGTGACCTCCGTATTATCAGAGTTGCGTAAGACCACTGTCGAATCGGCCTGCATAAACGGAGAGTGCCATGATCGGAAAACTGGACGACTACCTGCGTTTCAACGAAACCGCCCTGAGCCTGCGCGGGCAGCGCCAGCAATTGATTGCATCGAACATCGCCAATGCGGATACGCCTAACTACAAGGCGCGCGATATTGACTTCAATAGTGCAATGAAATCGGCACTGGCTCGCAGCGGTACAGTAACCGGCACCGGAAACGAAGCAGCCGCAGTGCTGCCCGCAGCACTGGCGCGGACCTCGACGACCCACTTGTCCGCCAAAGCAGTCAACGGTGGCAGTAGCGGCGTCAACGGTGTACCTTTGCTTTATAGAAATATTCAGCAAGGTGCCGTTGATGGCAATACGGTCGACATGGACGTCGAGCGCAACCAGTTTGCCGATAATGCGATTCGTTATGAGGCTGGTATTACGATGATCAGTGGCCAGATCAAGAGCATGCTCAGCGCGATACAAGGATAACTGCCATGTCACTGTTTAATATTTTTAACGTGGCGGGATCGGCCATGAGTGCGCAGTCCCAGCGACTCAATGTGGTCGCGTCGAACATTGCCAATGCCGACAGCACCACCAGTACAAACGGCGAAGTCTACAAGGCCAAGCAGGTTGTTTTCAGGGCTGTGCCGATTGGTGGAGACGCGGCAGCCAGTGGCGTGAAGGTCGATAAAGTACTCGAAGATACGGCACCACCGCGTTTGGTGTACGACCCGAAACATCCGCAGGCGGATGAAAAAGGATATGTGTCGATGCCCAACGTGAATGTCGTCGAGGAAATGGTCAACATGATCTCGGCATCACGATCCTATCAAACCAATGTCGAAACAATGAATTCAGCCAAGACGCTGCTGCTGAAAACCCTGACCATTGGTCAGTAAAACCTTCCAGGACAACTCCGATGACTGCCATTACCAATAACGTTGCTTCAACCTCCTTGCTGGCCACCATGAATCCGGCCACTACCGCTGCCGCCAGCGCCAGTGCGACGCAGGACCGGTTCATGAAACTGCTGGTCACGCAGATGAAAAACCAGGACCCGCTCAATCCGCTCGACAATGCACAGGTCACGAGCCAACTGGCCCAATTGTCAACGGTCAGCGGTATCGACAAGATGAACACGACACTTGAGTCAATGATCACCAGCCAGCAATCCGGTCAGGCCGTGCAGGCTGCCGGCATGATCGGTCATGGCGTGCTGGCTCCGGGTAATCAGCTTGCACTGGCGTCGAATACGTCCATCTTCGGTGTGGACCTGGCGGCCCCGGCAGAAAAAGTCATGGTGACGGTCAAGGATGTCAATGGTGTGGCAGTGCATACGATGGACCTCGGTGCCAAGGATGCCGGCACGCTGGCCCTGACCTGGGATGGCATCAAAGACGATGGCAGCAAGGCGGCCGATGGCGCTTACACCTTCAGTGTCGCAGCAAGTGCAGGATCAACCTCGGTAAGCGCCACTGCACTCGGGTTCGGGCAAGTGTCGAGCGTGTCGACCAGCGCTACCGGCGTCAAGCTCAATGTCACTAATCTTGGTGCAATTGGCATGACGGACGTGCGCCAAATTCTTTAATCAGTCGTTCAATCCTCTTCCAGGGAGTACATCATGGGTTTTCAGCAAGGTTTGAGCGGCCTGAATGCCGCCTCCAAAAGTCTCGAAGTGACCGGCAATAACGTCGCCAATTCCAGCACCGTCGGTTTCAAGAGCGCGCAAGCGCAGTTTGCGGACGTGTACGCCAGTTCACTAACAGGCGGTGGTGCTTCTCAAGTCGGGATCGGCACCAGCGTAGCGACGGTGGCGCAGCAATTTACCCAAGGTAACGTGACCGCGTCGAATAATCCGCTCGACCTCGCCATCAACGGCGGTGGATTTTTTCGGCTCAGCAGTGGTGGGGCGATCACTTACAGCCGCAACGGCCAGTTCCAGCTCGACAAAAATGGCGGGATTGTCAATTCGAAGGGTGCGCATCTATCCGGCTTTGCCGTTACCTCGACGGGTACCCTGGCGACCGGAACGCCCACGGACCTGGTCATCAACACGGCTGACCTCGCACCGAACAAGACGAAAGACGTCAAGCTGCTGGTAAACCTGGATTCGCGTGAGGTAACACCGTCAAAAACGCCTTTCGACCAGAATGATCCGCTCACCTACAATCGCTCGACATCGGTCTCGATCTTCGATTCCCTCGGCAATTCGCATGTGCTGCAATCTTATTTCGTGAAGGCAGCTCCCCCGGTTGCCAGCACTTGGGATGTCTATGGCACTGTCGACGGGAACCCGCTGACGAGCCCGCTAATCGGTACTCTGTCATTTAATACCGACGGCGGGCTGACCGCGCTGCCAGTACAGCCGTTTGTTTCCACGGTGACGGCGGCGACCACGCCGGGTGCCAGTTTGCTGACGTTCAATTTTGATTTCACCGGAACAACGCAATTCGGCTCGACCTTCGGTCTGAATACGCAGAGCCAGGATGGCTACACGTCGGGCAAGCTGTCCGGCTTCTCCACTGGCGCGGATGGCATCATCTCCGGTCGTTACACGAACGGCAAGTCAGCCACGCTGGGACAGGTCGTGTTGTCCAACTTTACCAACCCGAACGGCTTGCAAAATCTCGGCAACAATGTCTGGACCGAAACGGCAGCCTCCGGTGGGCCGCTGGTCGGCACGCCGAGCTCCGGCAATCTTGGTGTTCTGCAATCGTCGGCGGTCGAGGATTCGAACGTCGATCTGACTGCTGAACTGGTGAACATGATTACTGCCCAGCGTTTTTATCAGGCCAACGCGCAAACCATCAAGACCCAGGATCAGGTGCTGCAGACGCTGGTCAATCTGCGTTAATTATTAATCGCTGACAGCGACAGGGAGTCTTGAATGGACCGGATGATCTACACCGCGATGACCGGTGCCAAACATGTGATGGAGCAGCAAAGTACGACCGCCAACAACCTCGCCAATGCGACGACGACAGGCTTTCGGGCGCAGCTCGATACGTTCCGGGCAGTACCTGTACAAGGGCCGGGACTGGCTACGCGAGCCTTTGTGGTTGACTCGACTGCGGGTACCGATTTTTCGCAAGGGGCATTCCAGGAGACCGGCCGCACGCTCGACGTTGCCATCCAGGGTAAGGGTTGGCTGGCCCTGGAGATGCCGGACGGTTCGGAAGCTTACACCCGTCATGGCAGCTTGAAGGTCAATGAAAACGGTCTGCTGCAAACGCAAGGCGGATTCAATATTGTTGGTGACGGTGGTCCGATCACGATCCCGCCTGACGTGAATGTAACGATCGCCAAAGACGGCACGGTGTCATCGGTGGAGTCCGGCTCCAAGCCGGGACAGGCTGTCATCATTGGTCGCATCAAACTGGTCAATCCGCCCGAAGAGACAATGACTCGCGGCGACGACACGCTGTTTCGGGTCAAGAGTACCGACGGGGTCGAAGCCGATCCCAATGTGGCACTGGTCAGTGGTGCGCTGGAAAGCAGCAATGTCAGCGTGGTCGATGCGATGGTCAATATGATCAGTCTGTCGCGCCAGTTCGAAATGCACATGAGCCTGCTCAAAAATGCAGAAACCAATTCGTCCAAAGCCGCCCAGATCCTGGCGTTTTAATCGGAACGGGGCCGCGCGGCAAAGCGCGATCAGGCCCTGAAAATGGTCCCATCTCCCCGCATCAGTTCTGGCCTGCCTCACGCACAATGGCCGTACTGACCGACTGCCAGCACTGGCATCGGTTCCCGTAATGACCGCTTTCCTGGAGCAAGAAAATGATACGTTCACTGTGGATTTCCAAGACGGGCCTGGAGGCGCAACAGACGCAGATGGACGTCATTTCAAACAACCTGGCCAACGTCAGCACCAGTGGCTTCAAGCGTTCCCGCGCGGTGTTCGAAGACTTGCTGTACCAGACTCTGCGTCAGCCCGGTGCGCAGTCGTCGCAGCAGACCCAGTTGCCATCGGGCCTGCAGCTCGGAACAGGCGTGCGACCAGTCGCCACCGAACGGATTTTTGCGCAGGGTAACCTGCAGCAAACCAGCAATGACAAGGATGTCGCCATCCAGGGTCAGGGATTTTTTCAGGTGCTACTGCCTGATGGCACCACTGCCTACACGCGCGACGGGTCGTTTCAGATCGACAGTCAGGGCCAGATGGTGACGTCGAGCGGCTTCGTCATCCAGCCGGCAATCACGATTCCGGCAGCGGCGCAGTCACTGACAGTCGGGCGCGACGGCACCATCTCGATCACCCTGCAAGGAACTGCCGCAGCGACCCAGATCGGCGCGCTACAACTGGCCACCTTCATTAATCCGGCCGGGCTCGAAAGCAAAGGGGAAAACTTGTACGTTGAAACCGGCGCGTCCGGCACGGCCAACACCAATACGCCGGGTACCAACGGCGCGGGCATCCTGTCGCAGGGATATGTCGAAACCTCGAACGTGAGCGTGGTCGAAGAGCTGGTCAACATGATCCAGACCCAGCGTGCCTATGAAATCAACAGCAAGGCGATTTCGACTTCCGACCAGATGCTGGCCAAGTTGTCGCAGCTCTGATAACGCCGTCTGACTGGAGCCCAACATGTCTTTGATCATGCGTTTGTTTTCTGCCCTATTACTGGTGGGTACGGTCAGTCTGTTTAGCGGTTGCGCGGTGACACCCACCTCGATCGTGTCACGACCAGCCATACCGGTCGCACCGCAGCCATCACCACTTGCCAGCCGTAATGGGGCGATTTTCCAGACGGCGGCTTATCGCCCTCTGTTTGAAGATCGCCGTGCGCGCATGGTCGGTGACACACTGACCATTACGATCAATGAGCGAACCACTGCCGGTAAAGCCGGAGCGGCTTCGTCGAGCAAGACCGGGAGTGCCAATCTCGCGATGCCGAAAGTATTCGGTGTTCCGGCCACGACCACGGCAGATCTTGCCTTGACTGCCAGTGGCGGTAATAAATACGACGACAAGGGTGCAGCCACCTCCAACAATAATTTCAACGGAACCATTGGCGTGACCGTGGTTGACGTGCTGGCGAACGGCTATCTGGTGGTTAGCGGCGAGAAGCAAGTTGGCCTCGATCGTGGCACCGAATTCATACGTTTCTCTGGTGTCGTTAATCCTGACTTCATTGTCGGCGGCAATAACATCGCCTCGACCCAGGTAGCCGACGCCCGTGTTGAGTACCGTACCAATACCCACATCGATCCGGCCGAGATGATGGGGTTACTGACGCGCTTTTTCCTGAGCGTCATACCGCTCTAAAAGGATCACCATGAATACCTCGATGCTGGCCAGACTTTCTCTTGCACTGATATGTGCCGCCAGCCTGTGCAGCGCACCGGCAGTGCATGCCGAACGTCTCAAAGACCTCGCCAGCATTCAGGGCGTGCGGCAGAATCAGCTGCTCGGTTACGGTTTGGTCGTTGGCCTCGACGGCAGTGGTGATCAGACAACGCAGACGCCGTTCACGGTGCAAAGCGTGATCAGCATGTTGCAGGGAATGGGTGTCAATCTGCCTGCGGCGACCACGCTGCAATTGAAAAATGTCGCCGCCGTGATGGTCACAACCTCGCTGCCCGCATTCGCCCGGCCTGGCCAGACTCTCGACATCACGGTGTCATCGATGGGAAATGCGAAGAGCTTGCGCGGTGGCACATTGCTCCTGACGCCACTCAAAGGTGCCGATGGCCAGATCTATGCGATGGGGCAGGGTAGCCTGATTGTCGGCGGTGTCGGCGCTGCGGCACCCGGGGCAAAAGCGCAGATCAATCATCTGAGCGTGGGCCGGGTATCTGCCGGCGCGACGGTGGAGCGTTCGGTAGCCAATAGTCTCCAGGATGGAAATGCAATTTTTCTGGAATTGAAAGAATCTGATTTTTCGACCGCCAGTCTGGTGGTCGACGCAGTCAATAAACGTTTTGGCCCGAACACCGCCGCCGCGCAGGATGGTCGTGTCATCAAGGTCACTGCGCCTATGGGTACCGACGAACGGGTTGCTTTTCTGGGGTCCCTCGAAAGTCTGACGCTCACGCCAGCGCAAGGCAGTGCCAAGATTATTCTTAACTCACGTACCGGGTCCATCGTGATGAACCAGGCAGTAACGCTGGATGCCTGTGCGGTCGCGCACGGCAACCTGTCGGTAGTCATTAATACGGATACGTCAATTAGCCAGCCTAATGCGCTGGCAGCCGGTCAGACCGCAGCAGCACAAAATTCGCAGATCAGCATCGTGAAAGATCCAGGCAAAGTACTGCTGCTCAACGCCAGTGCGTCGTTGGCCGAGGTCGTCAAGGCACTCAATGCGATTGGCGCCACACCACAAGACTTGCTGGCTATCTTGCAAGCCATGAAAGCATCGGGCGCGTTGCGTGCCGAACTTGAAATCATCTGATCGGAGCGACGATGGCTATCAATCAAACCGGTTTGTCGGCAGACCAGCTCGCCTTTGATGCAAAAGAAATCGGCAAGTTGCAGCAAGCAGCGAAGAGCAATACGCCCGAAGCAATCAAGGCCTCGGCCAAGCAGTTCGAGGCGCTGTTCATGAACATGATCATGAAGAGCATGCGCGATGCGACACCGCAGGACGGGATGCTGGATAACAGCGAAACCAAGACCTATACCGCGATGATGGATCAGAAGGTCAGTGAAAATCTGGCCAAGCGCGGCGTTGGCCTGGCCGATGTGCTGTTTCGGCAATTGTCGGTAGTGACCTCGACGCCGGCCAGCGGTGCACTCGATGAGTCGACGCTTGACCCGTCGATGCGCAAGCCAGCCACGCCGCTCAACAATTCGTTCGAGGCAGGCTTGCCCGCTTTGACTGTTCCGGTGCGCAAGAGCTTCCCGGCACAGCCGGCGCATGTGAAGGCGTTCCAGGACAAGCTCGGTGCCGAAGCTGAAATTGCCAGTCGCGCTACCGGAATTCCTGCCAAGTTCATGCTTGGTCAGGCAGCACTGGAAACCGGTTGGGGCAAGAAAGAAATCATCGCCACCAATGGCAAGACCAGCCACAATTTGTTCGGCATTAAAGCCGGAGCCGGTTGGGAAGGCAAGGTTGTCGAAGCCAGAACCACCGAGTACGTCAATGGCGTTGCGCACAGCCGGATCGAGAAATTTCGCGCGTATGACTCTTACGCGGATGCCTTCAAGGACTACGGCCGTCTCATCACCAATAATCCACGCTACAAGAATGTGATGGACAACGTGACCGATGCAGCCGGCTTTGCACAGAGCCTGCAACGTGCCGGCTACGCCACCGATCCACAGTACGCTGCCAAAGTGGCCAGCATCATCAAGAACTCATTGTTGGCATAAAACGGTTCGGCGTGGCACGGCGCTCAAGTTTCCGGCGGCGCGGCCGTCAACGATCATGTCACCGGAAAAAAGATAACTATCATGGGCAATATACTCAGCGTTGGTCAAAGCGGATTACTGGCAGCCCAGCTTGGGGTGACCACGACTGGACACAATATCGCTAACGCCGCGACACCCGGCTACAGCCGTCAAGTCGTGGTGCAGACATCGGCCGGCGGGCAGAGTTCTGGTGATGGTTTTGTCGGACAGGGCACAACCGTGGCATCGATCCAGCGGGTGTATGACGCTTACACCGCCACCCGTGTCAATTCCGCTCAGACCAGCAAGGCCAGTCTGGATGCGTATTCAACGCAGGTCTCGCAGATTAATAACTTGCTGGCCGACTCTTCGACAGGCATATCGCCAACACTCAGTAATTTTTTCAATAACGTGCAAGGTCTGGCTGCCGCACCGAACGGTTCGGCGCAACGTCAGACCCTGCTGTCTGCGGGCGAGTCACTGGCAGCAAGGTTCAAAAGCCTCGACGGTCAGTTGGCCCAGATCGGCGATGGAGTTAATGCACAGATCGTTACCACTGTCGGGTCAGTCAATGCTTACGGACAGCAAATTGCCAAGCTCAACGATGCCATCGAAAAGGCAACCTCGGCTGCTGGTGGTGCGCCACCAAACGATTTGCTCGATCAACGTGATCAGATCGTTTCCGAACTGAGCAAGTTAGTCAAAGTGACTGTGGATAATCAGCCTGGTAGCGGATACAACATCAGCATCGGAAACGGTCAGCCAGTTGTGGTTGGGGCCACCACTTTTTCACTTAGCATTGCCACGTCGCAGACCGATGCCAGCAAGCTCGTTGTTGCCTACAAGTCGGGTGGCACGTTGTTGAACTTGCCGGACTCGTCAATCAGTGGCGGTACCCTTGGCGGATTACTCGACTTCCGAACCAGCTCGCTTGATCCCGCCCGTAATGAACTAGGTCGTGTTGCGATCGGTCTGGCGACCAGTTTTAATGAGCAATCGCAACTCGGTGTGGATCAGAACGGCAACGCCGGCAAGGATTTTTTCACGATTACCGGACCGCTGGTTTCACCGAGCAGCACCAATGTTTTTCCAAATGCCTCGGTCAATGCGACGATCGCCTCAGCAGGCGATGCCGCTGCACTGAAGGCCATCGACTACACTGTCGCTTATGACGGTACGAAATACTCGATCACCCGAACGGGCGAAAGCGTGCCGGCTTACACTGGCGTGCTTCCGCCAACGGTCGGAAAGATTGATGGATTGACCTTTTCGGTAACGGCCGGGCCTGGTGGAGAAGCGATGGCAGCAAACAGCAGCTTCCTGGTGCGCCCGACCATCGCCGCGGCTGGCAGCATCGCGGTTAGCTTAACTAATATCACTGAAATCGCCGCTGCCGCGCCAGTGATACTTGCCTCGACACCGACCAACGGCGGCGATGCCAAGATCAGCGCTGGTGTTGTCAGTGCCGCGTTTCTGACGACGCCGCCGAGCTTGCCGTTAAAGCTCAAGTTCAGTAATGGTACGTTCGATACGGTACCCGCCTCGGTAGGTGTGACAGGACTCCCGATAAAATATGCCTCTGGAGCAGACATTTCTGTGTTCAGTGGCATCAGCTTCAATATTACCGGCGCACCGCTAGAAGGTGACACGTTCACGATCAACCCCAATACAGGAGGTGTGGCGACGGGTGACAGCCGCAACGCGGTGGCACTTGGTGCGCTACAAACCAAGAACCTGCTCGTTGGTGTCGGTGCCAGTGGTCAGCCGAGCACGACGCTAGCAGGCGCGTTTGGCCTGATGGTCAACAACGTCGGTAACAAGACCCGCGAAGTGATGGCTAATGCGGCGTCGGAAGGCAAGCTGGTTGATAGCGTTCTGGCGATCCAGCAATCGCAATCCGGCGTCAACCTCGATGAAGAAGCCAGCAATTTATTGCGCTACCAGCAGGCCTACCAGGCCGCCGGAAAAATCATGCAAACCGCCAGCACGCTGTTCGATGTCTTGCTCAGCCTTGGCCGATAGGAGTCCCGATCATGCGTATCAGTACCGCCTCTTTTTATGACAACGCCAGCACAAAGATCAGCGATCTGCAATCGAGTGTGGCCCAAAAACAGACGCAGATTGCGTCCGGCAAGCGCATCCTGACTCCGGCCGATGATCCTGTGGCGGCCGCGGCAGCGCTGAGAGTATCGCAAGCCATCGACGTCAATACGCAATTTGCCGCCAACCGCGATACCGCGAAGAGTGCGTTATCTCTGCAGGAAAGTATCCTTGGAAATTACACGACCTTGCTGCAAAACGTAAAAACGCTGACCATTGCTGCCGGCAACGGCGCACTTGATGACAGTCAGCGTCAATACATGGCCAGCGAACTGGCCGGGCGTTATCAGGAACTGATGGGTATTGCCAATAGCCGCGACAGTACGGGCAACTACATCTTTGGCGGATTCCAGAACACGACCGCACCATTTACCGATGTAGCGGGAACAACCGCCACCTATAACGGCGACCAAGGGCAGCGCCAACTGCAAGTGAGTACCTCGCGCCAGTTGCCGACCAACGATGCCGGCAGCGCGATTTTTCAGAACATCAAGAGTGGTGATGACAGCGTGTCGGTGTTGCCTGATGCCGGTAACAGCGGTACTGGCGTGATCAGTGCGGCTACGGTAACAGATGCGACGCAGCTGACGCATCACAATTACAGCATCGACTTCACTACGACTGCCGGCGTAACCAGTTACAAGGTCTTCGACTTGAGCACGGATCCGACCAAAACTCTTGCGCCGCTAGTGTCGGCTAATTACACAATCGGCCAGACGATCGCCTTTAAGGGCTTGCAATTCACCGCCAGCGGTTCGCCCGCCAGCGGCGACAAGTACAACATCAACCCGAATGCACAGAGCATCTTCAAAACCATCGGTGACCTGATCACCTCATTGAATACACCAACAACTGCTCCGAACGCAAAGACTAATCTGACAGCCAGTCTCAGTTCGGCGAACAATAATGTGACGGCGGCACTGGATACGGTACTCAATGTTCGGGCTGCGGGCGGTGCACGCTTGCAGGAACTCGATACGCTCGACACCGAAGGGGATAACCGCAGTCTGCAATATGCGTCGACCTTGTCGAGCCTGCAAGACCTCGACTATGCCAAGGCGGTCAGCGAATTGACGCAGAACCAGTTGACGTTGCAAGCCGCCCAGCAATCGTTCGTCAAAATCGCCAACTTATCATTGTTCAATTACATCAATTAACCATCGTGCGCCTCAGTGATTGAGCCGCACGATCGCGCATTGCTGCGCCAACACCACCAGTTTTATGCCCGGCAGGTCCGGGCTGTCACCAAGCTGTACCAGTTGGCATTGCAGCGTACCGGCTAGTTGCCCGTCGAACTGCACTAGCCGCAAGAAGCGGCCAGCCGAGATTGAGCCATCTGATATCGCATACAGCGGCACGCTCTGCCCCTGAAAATCCCTTGTGCGTCCTTGCAGTCCATTGAGGTCACGACCTCGGCCGAGTTCGGCCGCACTGCCGGCGTCGAGATTCACGATGACATCGCGCTTTTCTTCGATGACACGCATGTGCGCTGCTACCAGCGGTGTCGACGCACCCGCTGACAGTGTGATGGCACCCAGCAGCAGAATGCAGAGGCGGGAGATGGCTTTCATGGCAGATTTCCTTGCATGTTTCCTCGAACATTAACCACCGGTTAGCTGGCGGATTGTGGTGATGGTTTCTTCAAACAGATTGAGTATCGGCGTTGTCATGTAAGGCAGGATCAGGCCGACCATCGTGAAGCCGATTGCCAGCGTGATCGGGAAACCGATGCCGAACAGATTGAGGGACGGCGCGGCGCGCGTCAGGATACCGAGTGCGACATTGGTGATGAGCAGCGCGGCGACAATCGGCAGCGATAATTGCAGCCCCGCGCTGAACAGGCGCGCGCCCCAGCGCACGACCTGTTCGGCGATATTGCCGGTCAGTGGCCCTACCGTGATCGGCATGGTGGTGAAGCTGTCAACCAGTGTCGACAGCAAGGCCAGATGGACATTTGCCGCCAGATAGAGCATCAATACCAGCAAGCCGAGAAACTGACTGACGGCATTTGAACGACCGCGCGATTGCGGATCGAAAAAAGTGGCGAAGCCCAGCCCCATCGTCATGCTCGATAGCTCGCCGGCCATCTCGACGGCGGAAAAAATGATCCGCATTGAAAACCCCATCGCGATCCCTATCAACATTTGTTGTACCAGGATCAGCAAACCCTGCATCGACATCGGTTCCAGTCCGGCAGGCACCTGCACCAGGGGTGCAACAATCATTGCCAGCAATATGCCCAGTCCGACTTTGGTACGTCGCGGCACGCTGCCATTACTGAATAAGGGCGCAACCGCAATCAACCCGAGAATGCGGGTCAGCGGCCACAGGAAGCCGGTGATCAGGGCGTTGAGTTCGTTGGAGCTGAAGTTGAGCATGCCGGTGGTGGGTCGTGATCAGCCGATCATCGATGGAATCCCGGTGAACATTTCGCGCATGTAGTCGAGCATGATCGACAGCATCCAGGGACCGGCGACGATCAGCGCGACAAAAATACCGACCAGTTTTGGAATGAAAGACAGCGTCTGCTCATTGATCTGTGTCGCGGCCTGGAAAATGCTGACGATCAGGCCGATGAGCAGTGCCACCAGCAGCAGCGGTGCGGCGACCATCAGCGTTACTTCCATTGCATGCCGACCCATGGTCATGACGCTTTCCGGTGTCATTGTCGTCTCCTAGTAAAAACTTTGCGCCAGCGAACCGATGAGTAACTGCCAGCCATCGACAAGGACGAACAGCATGATCTTGAACGGTAGCGACACGATGGATGGAGACACCATCATCATCCCCATCGACATCAGCACGCTGGCGACCACCATGTCGATAATCAGGAACGGGATGAAAATGGCAAAACTGATCTGGAAGGCAGTCTTGAGTTCGCTGGTGACGAAGGCCGGCACGAGGATGCGCAGAGGCACGTCTTCGGGACCTTGCAGCGCCGGGCTGTTGGAGAGCTTGACGTAGAGCGCCAGATCCGTCTGACGCGTCTGCTTCATCATGAAGGCCTTCAGCGGCGCGATGCCGCGATCCATGGCCTGCGTCATATTGATCTTGTTTTCCTGTAACGGCAAATACGCATCGGCATAAATTTTGTCGAGTACCGGACCCATGACGAACAGGGTCAGGAAAAGAGCCAGCCCGACCATCACCTGATTCGGTGGTGCCGATTGCGTACCGAGTGCCTGGCGCAGCAGCGACAGCACGATGATGATGCGCGTGAAACTGGTCATCATCAGCAGGGCCGCTGGCAGGAAGGATAGCGCGGTCAGCAAGAGCAGCGTCTGCAGGCTCAAGGTATAGTTTTGCCCGCCACCGGCGGTCGGGGTGCTGGTCAAGGCAGGCAGGCCGGCTTGCTGGGCATACGCAAACAGCGGCAATACGACCAGCGCCGCGGCACTCCAGCGCAGGCATGTCGACAGCTTAATGTGCATTATCCGTTCCGGAAGTATTCGACGCGCTGCGGAGCTGGTCAGTCTTGCGTTTGTCGATGGTCTGCTTGAGCCAGTCTGAAAAATTCTTGGCAAGTGGTGCTACCGGGGAGAGTTCGATGCCTTCCTGTTTCGGCATCGTCGAGAGGGCACTGATCGAGGTGGGTGTCACACCGACCACGATCCACTGGTCAGCGACTTCGACGACCAGAATGCGTTCACGGTTGCCGACACTGACACCGCCGACGATTTTCAGGGCACCGGCTGCCGCATGTTTGCCGGCACCCATTTTTTTCATGGACCAGGCGACCGCGATCAACAGACCGAGTACCACCATCAGGCCGACCATTACCTGCAGCATGTTACCCGGAGACGTGGAGGCCGCTGCTGTCGTAGCAACGGGCGCCGTTGCTGTTGCCGCTTGCGCAAAAATTTCCGGCGCTGCGAGCAGCGCCGGAAAGAGTATCGCGGCCCCCTTCATCGGTTGAGCTTCTTGATGCGTTCGGCGGGTGAAATGATGTCGGTCAGACGGATACCGAACTTGTCATTGACCACCACGACCTCGCCCTGGGCGATGAGGCAGCCATTGACCAAGACATCCATCGGTTCGCCAGCAAGACCATCGAGTTCGACGACCGAACCTTGCGCCAGTTGCAGCAGGTTCTTGATGGCGATCTTGGTTCGGCCCAGTTCGACCGTCAGCTGAACCGGGATATCGAGGATGAAATCAATATCGTTGTGGGTGGTGGTCTTGCTGCTGCTGGCAAATTCCTGAAACACGGTCGGGCTGGCCTGCTGCGCATTGAGTGCGGCTTTTTCGGCTTGCTCCTGCTCGGCAATCGCCGCGCCCCAGTCGTCTTCTGCTGCTTGTTGGTCGTCGTTGTCAGCCATTGTCATCTCCATGCAGTGCGTCAGTTGAACTTTGAGCCAGTAATTTATCGACCCGTAGTGCGTATTGCCCATTGAGTTTGCCGTACGTGCATTCCATTACCGGCACGCCATCGACTTTTGCCAGTACGATCTCCGGGACGGAGAGCGGAATGATGTCGCCAACACGCATGTTCAGGATATCCCCGAAGTTGCTGCGGGCGACACCGAAATCGGCAACGATTTCGACCTCGGCCGTCTGAATCTGTTGCGTCATCAGGCGGATCCAGCGTTTGTCGACTTCCAGCGTCTCGCCCTGCAAGCTACTGGTGAGTATGTCCCGGATCGGCTCAATGGTGGAGTACGGAATGCAGAAGTGCATTTCGCCACTCACCGGGCCGAGTTCAACCGTGAATGTGGTGCAGATCACGACTTCGTTCGGCGTGGCGATGTTGGCGAACTGGGTGTTCATTTCCGAACGAATGTACTCGAATTCGACCGGATAGACGGGCTCCCAGGACTTCGAATAGTTTTCAAAAACGATGGCCAGAATGCGCTGGATGATGCGCTGTTCGGTCTGGGTGAAATCGCGTCCTTCGACCCGGGTATGGAACCGGCCATCGCCACCGAACAGATTGTCGACGATCAGAAATACCAGATTCGGATCGAACACCATCAGCACCGTACCGCGCAACGGTTTCATGTGGACCAGGTTCAGGTTGGTCGGCACCACCAGATTGCGGATGAATTCACTGTACTTCGACACGCGTACCGGACCGATGGACACTTCGGCACTGCGCCGCAAGAAGTTGAACAGGCCGATCCGCAGCAAGCGCGCAAACCGTTCATTGATAATTTCCAGCGTCGGCATGCGGCCGCGCACGATGCGTTCCTGCGTGGCCAGGTTGTACGGGCGCACACCGGAATGATCCTCCGGCGCATGCACGTCATCCTGATCACCGTTGACGCCCTTGAGAAGCGCATCGACTTCTTCTTGCGAAAGAAAATTGTCAGCCATGGCCGGTTACTGAATCACGAAGGAGGTGAAAAAGACGTCATTAACTTTTTGCGGTTTGCCCTTTTCCGCAAAAGGCAGCTTGATCTGCGCAATGATGTCGTCAGCCAGTTGCTTCTTGCCTTCCGGCGTATTGATTTCCGAGGCTTTCTTGCTCGACAGGACCATCAGCACGCGGCTACGCACCTGAGGCAAGTAGACCTTGATTTCTTCGGATTGCTTCTCATCGGCCACCTGGACGGTCATGGCAATCTGCAAGTATTGATCGCCGTTTTCCTGTTGCAAATTGACTGTAAATGGATCAAGTACCAGAAACACAGGTGCCTTGGCAGACTCATGGGATTCTTCTTCAACATGCTCGCCTGCAGGCTTGGCTTTTTTCATCAGCAGAAAATAACCTGCCGCGCCGCCACCGATTGCCAGCACCACGAGGGCGATGATGATCAGCTTGAGCTTTGATTTCTTTTTGCCGCCGGCAGCATCGTCTGCTGCTGCCGGGGCGGCGGATTTAGGTGCTGTCGCCATCTTGTTTCCTTGTGAACTGCACTGAACTTTCAGTAACCATTATTGAAAAAAAAGACCTCATCGGATGCGTCGAAAAGAGCACTGAACACAGTGCAGATCGTGGCATGTCCGGGTGCCGGTTTTTGCCTCGCCATGGTACGCGAGAAATGGTTACGTGACGACCTCACAAGGGATGCAATTATGTGCGATGACCACCATCACGCGAAGGTGTCGACCATGCCATTGCCCGCGGAAGTGATGCGACGTGCAGTCACGGTGGTGGTGCCGGAAGTCCCGGACTCGCTGGTGCGGCGTGCGCCGTTGTCACGTTGACCTGAATGATTTTCCGGATTGGGGCTGCCGGAACTGACATTGGCTTGCCCCAGCGAGATACCGGCGTCGCCGAGCATCTCACGTAATTTCGGTAGCGCTGCTTCGAGTGCCTGACGCACCTCCGGCTGGTTGGCGAAGAAGCTGGCGTCGGCCTGGCCGTTGGAAACATTGAGCACCACCTGCAACGGACCGAGGTCGGGAGGATTGAGTGTCAGCGTAGCGGATTGCTCGGCACCGGCCACCATCCAGACCATGCGCTGGCCTAGGGCCTGATTCCAGGCGCTGTTATCAATTTGCGGGGTCAAGCTGTTGCCGGGATGAACGCCAGCGGGTGCTGCCATGGTCAAGGCAGTCTGCTGTGCAGCCTGCAGTGCGGGTTGCAGTCCGTTGCCTGCGACGGGTTGCTCGATAAGTTTTGCCAGTACGGTGTCCTTGTCGAGATTGGCCGTCGACGCGGTTTGCAACGCATTAGTGAATTTGCCGGCATCCTTGGCAACCAGCTCTTTGATCGCCGCCTCGGTCGGGCCGTCGTCGGGCAGGGCACGCAGGTCGATGCGGGAATTTTTTGTCAGCACATCCGGCGCGAGATCGGCTTTCACAGGCGTTGATGGCGTGGCCGCAGCCGGCACACCCGCATTGGCAACCAGGGCCATGATGGCCGCCGATGCATTGAGTACGGCATCGGTACTGTTGGCGGGCAGGGCGGTCGCGCTGCTGTCCGGCTTTTCTTTGGTACTGGTCTCGGCCGGCTTGCTGGCAGCGGGGTCGGTGGCCGATTCGGTTGTTGTGCTGGTCTTGGAAGCAGGCTCGTTGGTGGCGGCGTTGCCGGATGCGTCAGGGGCTTTGGCGGATACCGGTTTCGGCGGGTCGGCAGGTTTGGTCGTGGCTTTCGGGACGAGACGCTCATTCATCTGACGTGACAGCATCTGGTTGAATTGCTGGTCAGGCGCATTGTTTTCCGGTGCTCGTGGCTTGCCAGCAGATGCACTGACGACAGGTGCCAGAGTATTCACGATCGAGTTGTTTTGCATGATGGCTGCCCGGAGAGGTTTTATCGTTTGTAGAGGATGGCGCGCGCCGCATGCTCATCCATGGCTTTTTGGTCGCGCTTGGCTTCTTTTTGTTGTGCCACCTTGAGTGCGCGGCTTGCCAGCGTGCCGTAGGACATCCGCTTGCGTTCGCTCGATTGCCATGCCGTCCGTGCTTCTTCGATGCGATGTCTGGCATCGAGCAAGACCAATTGCTGACTGGCGATTGCGCCATCAAGCTTGTCGATAAAAAGCTGGAAATTGCGATAACCGGACGGGCTCAGACCGACTGACAGGCTGTGCTGGAATCGGTTGGCGTAATCGTCCCGGTACTGCGTCAGCAAGGTCATTTTTTGTTCGACTTCCTCGCAGGCTCGAATAGCGAGGCCAAGACGTTTGGCTGCCTCATCCGTATCCTTGACGGCGAGTTCGATCAGGGTGTCGATTGCGGAGGGAGTAGCCATGACAAATTATCCGTTTCTCAGTGCGGGTTTCATCCGCCGAACAGGTTGGAAAGTTGGGTCATGCTTTCGCTTATGGTGGCGCGTTCGCGGATGTCCTGCTGCAAAAAATCTTCGATGCGGGTGTTGAGCTGGATTGCTTCGTCGAGTACCGGATCAGAGCCGGCGCTATACGCGCCGACACTGATCAGGTCGCGGTTACGCTGGTAACGCGAATACAGTTGCTTGAGACGGCGCGTCAGTTTTTGATGTTCCGGTGTGGTGATGCTATGCATCGCACGGCTGATCGATTGTTCGATGTCGATGGCGGGATAGTGACCGGCTTCGGCCAGTTGCCGGTTGAGCACGATATGACCATCAAGGATGGCACGCGCTGCGTCGGCGATCGGATCCTGCTGGTCATCCCCTTCCGTCAGTACAGTATAAAAAGCGGTGATCGAACCGCCCCCTTCGCGGCCATTACCCGCACGCTCGACTAACGCCGGCAACTTGGCGAAGACCGACGGCGGATAACCTTTGGTAGCCGGGGGTTCGCCAATGGCCAGGGCGATTTCGCGCTGGGCCATCGCATACCGGGTCAACGAATCCATGATCATCAGCACATGCTTGCCCTGGTCACGAAAATGTTCGGCGATGGCCGTCGTATAGGCGGCACCTTGCAGGCGCATCAGCGGTGGCGTGTCGGCCGGTGCTGCAACGACGACGGAACGCGCCAGACCTTCCGGTCCGAGAATCTGTTCGATAAATTCCTTGACCTCGCGGCCGCGTTCACCGATCAGGCCGACGACGATCACATCGGCGGTGGTGTAACGCGCCATCATGCCCAGCAACACGCTTTTACCGACGCCGGAGCCGGCGAAGAGACCCATGCGCTGGCCACGTCCGACGGTCAGCATGCTGTTAATGGCGCGCACGCCGACATCGAGTACATCGACGATCGGTGCGCGGGTGAGCGGATTGGCGGCACGGACATTGAGCGGTGCGGCCGAGCTCGCATTGAGCGGACCGAGGGTGTCGAGCGGCCGTCCGGCGCCATCGAGTACCCGGCCCAGCAATTCGTCACCGACGGGCAAGTGACGGCCACGGTCGCTGGGACGTCGGCGCGGATGATTGACCGAACCGGCACGCGGGAGGGATTGCACGGCTTCGACCGGGAATACCCGGGTGCCGGGTACCACGCCCTCGACATCACTTTGCGGCATCAGGAACAGGCGGTCATTGTCGAAACCAACCACTTCGGCTTCGATACGGGCACCATTGGGCAGCGGCACCGTGCAGGCGCTACCAACGGCCAGGCGTAATCCAACCGCTTCCATGACCAGTCCGGCCACGCGGGTAACACGGCCTGACACCTGCATCGGCTGGGCAATCTGCAGCAATTCGCTGCAATCGCGCAAGTAAGCTTGCCAACGCTGGCTGCGGTCATGCTGCACGGTTATTCCTTGAGCCAACCGGGCGTTTCCCCGAGGGCTTCTGTCAGGCGTTGCCAGCGTATGTCGATACTGGCGTCGATCTGATTACTGGCCGTATCGATACGGCAGCCGCCACGATGCATCTGGCTGTCATCCGTGATGCGCCAGCCGGCCTTCTCAAGTTCGTCCTGCATTTCTTCGCGCACCAGCAAGGCATCGGCCGGATGCAGAAAGAGCAGCGCCGGTTGCTGCACGTTCGGCAAATACCGGATGGCTTCGGCGACGATCGGCAAGACCAGTTCGGGTTTGATTTCCAGCGCGGTTTTCAGCATCGCCTGCGCGAGGTCGAGTGCCAGTCGCATGACATCAGCCGAAATGAGCTCGTCAGCGCGGGCGGCCTCGCTACCGAGTGCGACGGCGATCTGGCGCAGGTGATCAATTTCGGCATGGGCTTCTTCCCGTCCAAGGCGCAAGCCTTCGATACGGCCATCAGCAAGGCCCGTTGCATGACCCTTGATGTGTGCCGCTTCGCGAATAGCGGCCTGTTCTTCGATGGTGACGCGTGCTACCGGTGGTGCCGCCGGGACGTGTACAGGCTGTGCGCTGGGCCGATTGTCGCCAAACGAATCGATCTCCCAGCGTTGGTAAGCCGTTTGCCGTCCCTTCGGAATAATGCTGTCAGACATAGGCGTCGTCACCTTTTGCACCTAGCTGAATCTGGCCTTCATCGGATAACCGTCTTACCACTTGCAGGATTTCTTTTTGCTGGGCTTCGACTTCGGATAGCCGCACCGGTCCTTTGGATTCGAGATCTTCACGCATCATTTCAGCGGCGCGAGAGGACATGTTCTTGAATATCTTTTCACGCAAGTCAACATTGGCACCTTTGAGTGCAACGATGAGCGAATCGGACTGGACTTCGCGCAGGATGATCTGGATGCCACGGTCATCAATTTCCATGATGTTGTCGAAGACGAACATCTCGTCCATGATTTTTTGCGCCATGTCGCTGTCGTAATTTTTCAGGTTGGCGATGACCGATTGTTCGTTTTCACCGGACAGGAAGTTGAGGATCTCTGCTGCCGCACGGATGCCGCCCATCGGCTTTTTCTTCAGGCTTTCATTGCCCGTCAACAGCTTGGTCAAGACTTCGTTCAGTTCACGCAAGGCGGCTGGCTGAACGCCATCGAGCGTGGCGATGCGCAGCACCACATCATTGCGCAGGCGTTCGGTAAAGTGATCCAGTACTTCGCAAGCGTGATAGCGCTCCAGGTGAACCAGGATCGTGGCGATAATTTGAGGATGCTCGTTACGGATCAGTTCGGCGACTGATTGCGAGTCCATCCACTTGAGGCCCTCGATGCCGCTGGCATCGCGTGCGCCAAGAATACGGTTGAGCAGCGATGAGGCCTTGTCGTCCCCCAGCGCCTTGGTCAGTACGGTGCGAATGTATTCGTCGGAGTCAAGCCCCAATGCAGAACTCGATTCAGTCTCCGCACGAAAGCTTTTTAGCACCGCGTCCAGTTCTTCGTGACTGATGGCCTTCATGGTCGACATCGCCGCACCAAGCTTTTGTACTTCGCGCGGACTGAGAAATTTCATGACTTCGGCAGCTTCGTCTTCACCCAGAGCGAGCATCAGCACAGCACCTTTGTGGACTCCATCGTCACTCATTTCCGCTCACCCAGTTCTTGACTATGTTGGCGACTACTTTCGGATCATCCTTGGCCAGCTGCTTTGCCAGGTCGAGATTTTGCTGGTAACTCTGGCCAGCCGGTTCCGGCGCAACCTCGTCGGCTTGCTCCGCATTCAGTGCGGCGTTCATTTCCGGCGTCTCCGATTCGTCGCTTTCATCGTCGACCACCGTGTTGATTTTCTTGGCTGGCGTATTGAATTTTTTCAGCATCGGTCGCAATACACCAAAGAACAGGTACAGCAACACGATGCCGCCTACGGCATATTTACCAAATTCCTTGGCCAGCTGGATCATTTCTGGCTTCTTCCAGATCGGCACCTCGGGGAAGATTTCTTTAGGAACGCCTGCAAACGCCGTGTTGACCACGTTGAGCGTATCACCACGATCCTTGTTGAACCCCATCGCTTCCTTGGCCAGATCGGTAATTTGTAGCCGTTCGGCTTCGGTCAGGGCCGTAGCGACGACGTTACCAGTCTTGTCGACGACTTGCTTGAAATTCACGACCACTGCCACTGAAATCCGCTTCACGCCGCCCATGGGTTGCTGGACGTAACGAACCGTTTTGTCCACTTCATAATTGACCGTCAATTCCTTTTGTGACGGCGTAGTGGTTGTTGCCGTCGCGCCGGCACCCGGTGTTGCTACCGTCGTCGCGCCTGGTGTTACTGGCACCGCTGGTGCAGCCGGATTGATCGGGGCTGTGGCGTTAGCCGACGGCTGGTTCGACAGGGCACCCGGCACGCCGCCTGCGCCCGGATTGCTACCTTGCGACTCGCTGGTTTGCTGGCTGCGCATGGTGGACTGGTTCGGCGGGCTGTTCGGCTTGTACGTTTCGGCGGCTTGCTCGCTGGTAGAAAAGTCGATGTCGGCAGTCGCCTCGGCGCGGACATTGTTTGGTCCGACGATAGGCGTAATGATTGACTCGATCCGGCGCACGATATTTTGCTGGATTTCCTGCACGTACTTGAGTTGGGTAGGGTCAAGACCGTTGGCCTTGGCGGCTTTGCTGGTATCCGATAAAAGGTTGCCATTCTGGTCGATGACACTAATGTTGCCTGGTGGTAGTTCAGGAACGCTGCTGGCGACCAGATGAACGATGGCGCTGACTTGCTGTTCGCTGAGCGGGCGACCGGTCTGCAGGTTCAGTACGACCGAAGCCGTTGGCTTTTGCTGGTCGCGCACGAACACGGATGCTTTTGGCATGGCCAGGTGGACCCGGGCTGATTCAACGACACCAATCGACTGAATCGAGCGTGCCAGTTCGCCTTCGAGTGCTCTCTGGAAATTGACCTGTTCGAGGAACTGGGATACACCAAGTTTCTGGTTTTCCATCAACTCGAACCCGACATTGCCACCTTTGGGTAAGCCCATGGCCGCGATGCGCAGGCGTGTATCGTGTACTTGTTCGGCGGGCACCATGATGGCACCTCCACCTTCTGCAAACTTGTAGGGCACATTCATTTGCTGTAACTGGGTGACGATTGCACCGCCATCCCGATCCGAAAAATTGGAGAACAACACCCGATATTCGGGTTGCTGGCTCCACATCCAGACACCAGCCATGACCGCCAGCACGATGGCGGCTCCCAACATGAGCAACAAATTGCGCCCGCCCTGCGATTCACCAAAGCTGATGAGTGGATTCGGTATGACGCTGCCGTCTGCGCCTACAGCCATGATGAAATTCCCCGGGTGGTGCGGTTGGTCTGCATGTACTTCATTTTTTCCTAAGTGCAATAATAGCTTCAGCTAGTCTATTCTGGCTCAGTTGCCTTGATTCAATCAGAGGAACAGAAGAGGATTTCTCCGGGTTCTCGTCCGGATATATTACGTTTCGGATGCTACCTTGTATTCGTGAAAAAATCGCTTACGTATCGGGCTTGCCTGGTGCTGGCGGTTTTGCGATGACAGAAATGGAACAGCCATGAAAACTTCAATGATCGATTCCGGCCGGATCGAAGCGATGATCAGCCAGCTCAAGGCCGCAGCGACACGTCCGCAGGGAGGGTTGGCGACAGTCGCAGCCGATCCGGCTGCGGTTGCAAAACCGGGATTTGCCGATGCGTTGAAGGCATCGTTGGAAGGGGTGAATGCCTCCCAGAAAGCGGCAGCTGATCTAGGTCAGAAATTTGCGCTTGGAGATGACAAGGTCAGTTTGTCAGATGTAATGATTTCATCGCAAAAAGCAAATATTGGTTTCCAGGCAACCATTCAGGTGCGTAACAAGTTGGTTTCAGCCTACCAGGACATTATGAACATGCAAATTTGAAGTTTTTTGCATGGTTAGTTTGGACAAATAAATGCGCGTTTTTACGCGCATTTTTTATGACTTGCAGCTTTGCTGTCGGTTATTTCAAACAAGCTAATTTGTTTCCAATTCCCCATTTTTATTCCTTATAAATCGTTCACGTATTTGATGGTGATTCAATTGTGTCTTTTTGACGACAAGTTATCGATGTAACGACTGCATAAATTATATAAATAATTGACGTTATTAAATTGAACAGACAACAATGCGTTCAGGTCCGAGGTGGCAACTTGTTTTTTGAATAATGGTAATTTTTTGGTTGCGGGTAGTAGACGTCGGACTTTTTATTCATTTTTCAGGACCCGGGCTGCTGAGCCAACTTGATGTTGAATAGGTGGTCAGTAGCAACGGGTTGACTCTGTTTCGCTTCTTTCTATAAAGGAATTTCAATGAAACAATCAACATTCTTATTGTTACTGCTGGGGACTGCAGCCGGTTCTGCGGTTGCGCAAACCAATGTCACTATTTACGGTATCGTCGACGCTGGTGTGGTTGCCGAACGGGGTGGCTCGGCAGGGTCCGTCACAAAATTAACCAGTGGCATGGCTTCAGGATCACGACTCGGTTTTCGCGGCACGGAGGATTTGGGCGGTGGTCTTGCCGCTAACTTTGTACTGGAAACGGGAATCGCGATAGATTCAGGCGGATTCAACCAGTCCAATACCGCTTTCGGTCGTCAGGCATTCGCTGGATTGTCCGGCGGTTTCGGCGGCGTGACGTTTGGCCGTCAGTACACACCGCAATACGCGACGTTGGTTCTGGCTGATCCGTTCAGTACCGGACTGGCTGGCGATGCTGCCAATCTGATGCCCAATACCGGTGATGCTGCTAGTCGCATGAATAACGCCATCAAGTACGTGACACCAGACTTGGGGGGATTTATTGGTGAACTGGCTTATGGTTTCGGTGAAGTGGCAGGGAACAATTCTGCTTCGAGGCAGTATGGTGCTGCAATCGGTTATGCCAACGGCCCGATTGCCGTGCGTCTCGGCTATCACAATCGCAACAACGATACGGCCTTGCTCAAGAATACGTCCAGTGCTAAAGACACGTTGCTCGCTCTTACTTATGACCTGAACGTCGTCAAGCTGCACTTGGGATATGGGGTCGACAAGGGTACGAACAGTTCGCCGTTGCGCAATACATCCAATCCGTATGGTAGCCTGATCGCACCAACGGCGTCGACCGATAGTCGCGACCTGTTACTCGGCGTGACTGTGCCATTTGGCGTACACACTTTGTTGGGATCGTATATCCGTAAGGACGACAAGACCTCAGCTAACCAGGACGCCAACCAATGGGCATTGGGATACCGCTATGCGTTCTCCAAGCGGACAGATTTGTATGCGTCCTATGCACGCATCAAGAATGATAACGGTGCCGGATACACGGTTGGTAGTGCGATCGAAGCCGGTTCTGGCGATAAGGAATTCAGTGTCGGTGTCCGCCATACGTTTTGATGCGGCATGAGCAACTAGGAATGCTTTTTTGCAGCCGTTCAGCGTATTGCTGAACGGTTGCATTTTTATGTGGTGGGTATTTATAAGTCAGAAGTCAGGCAAAGCAGCTGAATTACCCAGTCTGCGACAAGACCAGGCAAGTCGCGCTCACTTGGGTGCACTCAGGAAGCAGTGGCATGTTACTGCTCGAACCGCGAGTGCTAACGCGATACCAGAACTTGCCTGTGGCGCAGGCAGCTGCACAATTACGGTCAGCGTCGAAACATTTGCGTCGGCGCATTGCCGACTGGCTAATACGATCTGATAGATACACACGTCGCAACATGCTGCACCAGTTTTTGTTCAGCCATCCATGGTGAAAACGTATCGATGCCACTGTGGTGATCTTGTTAAGGGGATGCACAGGACGTTTCGATGCTGCGGCGGGTTTTTACCCGGTCAGCCGAAATACCCATGCAGAAACCAGCCGCTCTCGACATTGCCGACGCGTTGGCGAAAAATCCATAACAGCGCATGGTTGTCGTTTTCGGCGATGAAGTAATCACGCAAGGCCAGCGCATCGTCCCACCAGCCTGATTCGATCCGCTCCGGGCCCGCCAGCAAGGTCAGCGGGCTTTGATAAAAAGGTTTGTGCTGGCGCGTAATCAGCGCCAGTGGTCGCGCCAGCAACCAGGTCGGACGGACCATTCTTTTTTGTGCGGTGACTTTGGTACCAGTACTGCGTGGTGTTGGTAATAACGATTGTATCGGGAGCAACGCATAACTTTTTTCTGGTCGGTGATCGGCCACCAGTGAGAGTTGGCGCACAGCATCGATACCGAGCCGGCTTTGCAGGCGTTCAATTAGCAAGCCGATGCTTTCGGCTTGGGTTGCGGCACTCGGAAATAATTCGGTATTGGGTGTGGCCAGCGGCACGATCTGGTCGGCTGCCAGCGACAGTTCGATCACAGGCGCATTGAGCGCAACTTGTCCAAGGCGCTCTTTCAGCAGCAGTGTCAGATGTGCCGGATCACGACTTGCGCTGGCGAGCTGGATGTGAACCGGCGTGCTGCGACGGTCGCGTTGGCGGGTTGTTTCATGATGCAGCCATAAGGTAATGCTGTTGATGGCTGATTGGTGTGCATTGAGCCAGCCAGTCAGTTGTAGCAGCAGCCGACGTGCGGCAAACAACAACGCATCGGTATTGCTCACTTGCGCCGGCAGTTCCAGTCGGACGTCAAAACTGGCTGGTGCAGTGAACCAGGCATGGACCTCCGCTTCATCGCCGTAAGCCCGATCGATTTCACGTAGCAGGCCATTGCCGAAGCGACGTGCAATTCCGGCACGCGGCATACGACGCAACTGGCCAAGCGTTTGGCAACCGATGCCAAGCAGCGTATCAAGATGTGGTCGCGCCGAAACCAGTACTGCCAACGGCACCGGCGCGAGCAGGTCGCTGAGGGTTTTGTCTTTCCACTCGCCGCGACTGCGCGCCACCAGCCATGCTGCACTGGCGGTCGATGCACATGCCATTTGCGTGGTCAGACCGAGATCATCGATGCCGCCGGCAAGTTGTGCCGACAAGTTGTCGAATCCACCAAATAGCCGCAAGCTGGCCGTGATATCGAGCAGCAAACCCGCATCCTGCAACACTACTTGCGGCGTGAAATGCAATGCCCACAGTGCTGCTTCGTGCAACGCTTCGAGCTCCTGTGCCGGCGACCGCGGGAAAGTCAGCAAGGCAGCGTTCATGCTCCAGGCATTGGCTTCCGACATGCCCGGCGTAATGCCGCAATCCGTGGCGGATTGGCTCCCTCCAATAACTCGTTTACGTTCGACCACCACGACTGGCGTGGTCGCGGCCTCAGGCCGGCAGCGCAGTACGGTATCGAGTGGCAGTTGCGGGAAGTGCAGGGCGATCCACAGCATGGAGTGGGGTAACCGGTAAGGTGAATGGAAGGATGTCGGCTAGGGACTGGTTGGCAAACGGCTGATCCAGTACCGACGGCACTGTCAGCGGCAGAAACACTGGCTGGCTATGAACCGGGCCGCGTCGTTTGATGACCTCCACAGACAACTGGCCTGATGCGGCCGCCCGGCACACCATGCGCAGCGGTGCCGGTGAGGACTCGTGTTGCGCTGCAGCCGGTCGAAATACGAAGGTCAAGCCTTCGCCTGCCCCGGCGGCCAGTTGCAGTCGGCGCAAATGGTCTGCGCGGCATTGAGGCAACCAGCACAACAAGGCACCGAAACTGGCACTTTTGAGCGCCTGTTCGATGGCCCAGATACGATCAGCCGGCTTTTCGGCTTCCACCAGCAGGATGTGGGTGAGGTCGATACCCAGTTCCGCCAGCGCAGCAGCAAACGGAATATGCGGCGGCGCCATCAGAATCACGGTTTTTTTAGCCTGGGTGAGTGACGCAATCAGTGGTGCCAGCAACCGCAATTCACCAATACCCGGTTGTGCCAGCAGTAACTCGATCAGGACCGACGCCGGCCAGCCGCCATTGGGCAACTCGCGATCCAGTGCCCGGAATCCGGACGGAGTTACCACCGCCCGTTGCGATCCCATCTGGTTGCCACGCCAGACAGTGTCCGGCATCGTTGCCAGCAAGGCGTTGGCGACGGCAGGGGTGGCAAAGCGGGTGGTGGATGCGAGCATGGGAATCTCCGTTATGATGAGTCGGGTGAATTTTCCGGGTGTCGTTAAAACACTGTATGGATGCACAGTATATGTGATTCCGGGTACTCCCCGTCAAGTCGTTTTTCGATAAATAATTCTTGAGCCTCGCTGCGTGAACCGCTACTCTGGCGAGGATTTTTCCGCCTGGTCTCCGCCGCCTCGATGTCCCGCCTATAGCTGCTTCAGTGAAAGACTTTCCTAATGGCCCACAATCCGGCCTACAACCCGGCCCACCCCCGCCTTGCCTTCGTCGACCTCGAAACCACTGGTGCGACGGCGGTCACTGATCGCATTACCGAAGTCGGCATCGTTGAAGTCGATGAGGAGGGCGTGCGGCACTGGAGCAGTCTGGTCAATCCGCATCGGTCTATCCCTGAATTCATCGAAGGCCTGACCGGGATTTCGAATGCGATGGTGGCCAATGCACCGGGCTTTGACGAGCTCGCGGTCGAGATCCACAAGCGTCTGGAAGGGCGGATTTTTCTGGCCCACAATGCGCGCTTCGATCATGGCTTTTTAAAGAATGAATTCAAGCGAGTCGGTATCGACTTCCGACCGACCGTGTTGTGCACCGTCAAGCTCTCCCGCAAGCTCTATCCCGAATTCGTCAAACACAATCTCGACACGCTGGCCGAGCGCCATCAGTTGCAGGTGACGGAACGTCATCGCGCACTTGGTGACGCCCAGCTGATCTGGCAATTCTGGGAAACCATCCATGCCACTTTGCCGCATGCGGTGATCAATGCCGCCGTCAAGGAACTCACTGCGCGGCCGAATTTGCCCTCCAATCTGGATGCTGCGATGGTCGATGACTTGCCTTCCACGCACGGCGTCTACCTGTTTTATGGCGAAGGGGCGTTGCCGCTGTATGTCGGCAAGGCCAACAACTTGCGCCGTCGCGTGTTGTCGCATTTCAGTGGGGATCATCATTCGGCCAAGGAGCTGGAACTGTCGCAGCAAATCCGGCGTATCGAATGGGTCGAAACCGCTGGCGAGCTGGGGGCATTGCTCAAGGAAGCGATGCTGATCAAGCAAATGTCACCCTCGCATAACCGCCAATTGCGTCGGTCTGACGCCGCGTGCCTCTGGCGTCTGGATGCGCAATCGCAGTTGACGCTGGTGAAGACCGACGAGATGCAAGCCGCCGACGAGGCAGAGCTGTTCGGCCCGTTTGCCACCCACCGCAAAGCTACGACCGCCCTGACGGCACTTGCTACCGCACACCAGCTTTGCCGGGTTTTGCTCGGACTGGAAAAAGTCGCTGCCGGTAAGCCGTGTTTTGCCAGCCAGGTCGCGCAGTGCAAGGGCGCGTGCTGTGCGCGCGAAAGCCTCGCGTCGCACACCGCGCGCTTGCGCATGGCACTCGAAACCAGCCGCATGAAACCGTGGCCCTATGCCGGGCCGATCGGTATTCGCGAAGAAGCGGCGCTGCATGTCATCGATAACTGGAGCTATCTGGGCACGGCCACGTGTGAAGCTGAAGCGCGCCAGTTGACCGAACAAGGCCAGCCACGTTTTGATCGCGACGTCTATCAGCTACTACATAAAAAACTGTCGGCCATGCCGGACCGTATCCTCCCACTTTACTGAGGCATTTCCTGATGAAAAAAATCTCCTGCAGTCTGCTGTTGCTGCTGGTCTCCGCTGGCGTGCAGGCAGTGGATATTCCAGCGTTCTCGCAGATGCAACCCGGCGCAGCGGTAACCGGCTGGAGTGTGATCAAGCCGGCGGCCAAAGTGCCGGACACCATTTACACGCTGGTGCGTGACGACGGACAGACCGTACTCAAGGCCGAGTCGGTGCAATCGATGTCGATCATGGCGCACACGGTACGGATCGATCTGAAAAAAACGCCGCTCTTACGCTGGCGCTGGAAGATCGCAGCACCGGTCAAGGGTGCCGATATGACCAAAAAATCCGGCGATGATTACGCCGGTCGGATCTACGTGCTGTTCGACTACCCGGTCGAGAAACTCTCTTTCGCCACCCGCGCCAAACTGAAAATCGGCGAAGCCCTGTACGGCATGAAAATCCCGACTGCCGCCATCAACTACCTGTGGGATAACCGCCAGCCGATCGGCACCTGGCAAAACAATACCTACACCGACCGCGCCCGTATGCTGGTCGTTGAAAGTGGAAGCGACAAGGCCGGTCAGTGGGTCACTGAAACACGCGACGTGGCGGCAGATTTTCTCGCGGCCTATGGCGAAGAAGCACCGGACGTGGTCGTCGTGGCGCTGGCGACGGATACCGACAATACCGGTGAACAGGCGACGGCCTGGTATGGCGACTTGCAGTTTTTGGCGCGATGAGCTGGATGGTGCTTGTATGGGAGCAAGAGCGAGGTTAAAAATAAACGTTTTATTTGTTTGGCGTGGTAATTTACAAGAAATATATTCGTTGTAAACGAAATATGAATAATTTCATTGGTTTTAAATGCCGGATTTCACGTTTCCTCGTCAATGACATCCTGCGCCGCGATAACGCCGTGCCGGCACCATACATCCTGCCGATTTCCGCGACGATTACCCACACGCCCTCTGCCCGCGCCGGTTATGACCAGGCGCTCGACCGCTTCTCACGGCCGTTGATGGCGCGCTACAAAAGCGATTACCGCTTCGGTAATGAACAGTTGCTGGCAGATGGCATCAGGAGCAGTCGGACATCACTTCAGCCTGATTTTCCAGCAGGGTCGCCGCAGGTCGCAGGCGTGCCGGGGCGGGGTTGCCGAGGCGTAGCGTCGCAGCCGGTACGCAGCAACTGGTTATTTGTGAATTTCTTTAAGAAAAATGATGCGGCTAGTCACCTGACACCGCTCGCAAGAATAGTACTTAACCCCGTATTGACGTAATAAGTTGCCACGTCCGATGGTCTTCTTTTGCAGGAATCCGTCGGCTGTCAGTGCCTCCAGATACTTGGTGGCCGTCGTCCGTGAAGCCTGTAAATCCCGCTGCACAAAGTCGATCTTTGTATAGGGATGCGTGAACAAATCCTCGAGCTGGACATGTGTAGAAAACCCAATTTTCTACGCATGTCCAATATGACGTGCATAGAAAATCGCATTTTTTACGCACGTCAGCGGTGACGTGTAGGAAAAATGCGGTTCTCTACTCAACAAGTCATTGATCTGGATGGTGCTGGCAGGATTGCGACGCTACGATTTACCTGACTGTCGGGATAGCCGGGTTAGTCCATCACACAACACTCGCGGCGAGATTCCGGGTTCTTCATAAGCACTTTTGTACCGGCGTCTGATCCTTGCGTAGGAATCGCTACGGGTTGGTTGCCATTGTGTTGGACCCCTTTCCGCAGAGAGGCCGCCGTCTATCAGCCGCCAATCAGCCGTCAATCCGATCCACCAACATGCGGTAAAATGCGCCCCCCGACGCGATCCGCCGGCCCGCCGTATCCACTTTCCAGCCATCCCTTGCAAAGGCAGTTCGAATGACCTTGTCCCGACTCATCGGCACCTTCGTGCGCAGCCACTGGCAGTCGTATATCGCCGCCGGTGCGATGCTGGCTGCGGTGGCGCTGCTGACGGTCTGGGTGCCGCGCAAGGTCGGTCATATCATCGATGCGCTGGTCGCCGGGCAGTTGGGTGGCGCGGCGTTGCTGCAGGAACTGGCGGTACTGGTGGCGATCGGTGTGGCGATTTACTTTCTGCGGGTCGGCTGGCGGCTGCAATTGTTCAAGGCGGCTTATCAGTTCGGTGTTGAACTGCGCACCCGGCTGTATGCCCGGCTGGCGCTGCAAGGGCCGGCGTTTTACCAGAAGCAGCGTACCGGCGACCTGATGGCGCTGGCCACCAATGATATCGATGCCGTCGAGATGGCTGCCGGCGAAGCGATGCTGGCCGGTTTCGATGGCTCGCTGACGTTGCTGATGGTGCTGGCGATGATGCTGATCGGCGTCGACTGGCGTCTGACGCTCATTGCACTGGTGCCATTTCCGTTCATGGCGTTTGCGTTCTGGCGCATCTCGAATCAGATCCACCTCGCCTCGACCGATTCCCTCAAACGCTTCAGTGATCTCAATGACCACGTGCAGGAAACCCTGGCCGGCGTGCGCACCTTGCGTGCGCTCGGGCTGGAGCAGCGCAGCGCAGTGCATTTTGCCGAACTGGCCGAACACGCCGCGGCCGCCAATCTGCGCGCGCAACGCTGGGAAGCCGCCTACGAACCGGCGGTCGGTATCACCTTGTCGACCGCCGGCGTGCTGACGCTGTCGCTGGGCGGTTATCTGGTGTGGAATAACGCACTGACCATCGGTGGACTGACCAGCTTCTCGATGTATCTGGGCCAGCTGATCTGGCCGATGTTTGCCGCCGGCTGGGTCTTGTCGCTGATCGAGCGCGGTCGGGCCGGCTGGGAGCGGCTCGCGCCGATACTGGCCTTGCCGCTGTCGGTCGACGACAACGGCGCGGTGACCCGTTTCGAACCCGGTTTGCTGACACTCGACAAGATCGACTTTTCCTATCCGGGACAAGGCGCGCTGGCCTTGCAGGATATTTCGCTGCAACTCGAACCTGGCCAGACGCTCGGTCTGGTCGGCCCGACCGGTGCCGGCAAGTCAACCCTGCTGCGCATCTTGCTGCGCCAGTTCCGGCCGCTGCATGGCAACGTGGTGTGGGGCGCGCAGGCGCTGGATGCGTATGCGCTCGAAACCCTGCGCAATGCAATTAGCTGGGTACCGCAGGAATCGTTTTTGTTTTCCTCATCAATTGCCGACAACATCGCACTGGCGCGCCCCGATGCCAGCCGTGCCGAAGTCGAACACGCTGCGGGGCTGGCAGCTGTGCATGACGATATCCTGCGTTTCGCGCAAGGTTACGAAACCGCTGTGGGCGAGCGCGGCGTGACCCTGTCCGGCGGCCAGCGCCAACGGGTCGCGATCGCCCGTGCGCTGCTGGCCGACAGTCCGCTGTTGCTGCTCGACGATGCCTTGTCGGCCGTCGACACCGGCACCGAAGCGAGCATCCTGCAACACTTGCGGGTTGCCCGCAACGGCCGCACCGTGATCATCGCCAGCCACCGGCTCAGTGCCGTGGCCGACGCCGACCAGATTGTGGTCCTGCGCGAAGGTCGCATCACCGAACGCGGCAGCCATCAGCAATTGCTCGATGGCGATGGCTGGTACGCCAGTCAATGGCGTTACCAGCAACTGGAGGCCAGTCTCGATGCGCTCTGAAACCCGTCAAGCCATTGCGCTGTTGCGCACCTCGGCCGCGCCGGACCGGCGTCACCTGTTCATCGGTACCGCCTGGCTGGTGCTGGCCGCCGGCCTCGAAGTGATCGGCCCGCTGCTGGGCAAGTCGCTGATCGACAATCACTTGCTGCCGCATCAGCTGGACTGGCCGCGCATGATTGCGCTGCTGGTCGGCATTCTGGTCACCGGCTGGGTCGCCAGCGTCGTCCGTTATTTCCAGCTGACGCGCTTGTCGGGACTGGCGATGCGGTCGGTGCGACGCTTGCGCGAATCGGTCTATGGTCATGTGCTGCGCCTGCCGATGGCGTTTTTCGACAAGGCCATTACCGGCCAGCTGGTCAGCCGCGTGACCAACGATACCGAGGCCGTCAAGAACCTGTACATCCAGGTGCTGTTCGTGATCCTTGACAGCAGCATCGTGCTGACCGGCGCGATGCTGGCAATGGCCTGGCTCGACTGGCGACTGATGCTGGTGGTGCTGATGCTGTTCCCGGCGGTGATCGTGATTGTCTGGTTTTACCAGCGCAGCAGCGCGCCAGCCGTGATGCGTGCACGCGAACTGCGCAGCGAAATCAATGCGCAGGTGGCCGAGTCAATCGGCGGCATGCCGGTGCTGCAAGCAAGCAATGCGGCGCTGCGTTTTGGTGACCGATTCCGCGCCACCAATCAATTGCAATATCACGCCCGCGTGGCCGAACTGCGGGCCAATGCGTGGCTGCTGCGTCCGGCGCTGGACCTGCTCAATGTGTTGTTGCTGGTCGGCGTGATTTACAGTTTTGGCCAGCGCCAGTTCAGCGGGCTCGAAGTCGGCGTGCTGTATGCGTTCGTCAGTTACATCGCCCGCGTGGTCGATCCGCTGATCCAGATCACGCTGCAGTTCAGCCAGTTGCAGCAATCGGTCGTGGCAGCCGCGCGGGTCAATACGCTACTCAATGAACACAAGGTTGTCGCGAGCAAGAGCAATGAGCGCATCAGTGCCGGAGCGGTCTCGATTCGCAACGTGCGTTTTGGCTATGTGCCGGGTCAGGACGTGCTGCACGATCTCACTCTGGATGTGCCGGCCGGTGCGTTTTATGGCGTGGTAGGTCACACCGGCAGCGGCAAATCGACACTGCTCAGTTTGCTGCTGCGTTTTTATACCGCGCAAAAGGGCAGCATCGCCATCGACCGGATTCCATTGGGGGCAATCGGCGACGAGGCATTCCGGGCTGACGTCGGGCTGGTCCCGCAAGAGCCATTTCTGCTGGCTGCCAGCGCGCGTGAAAACATCGACATGGGTCGCGGCTACAGTCAGGCCGAGATCGAAACCGCAGCCCGCGCTGCCAAGGCACACGATTTCATCCTCGCCCTCGAAGCGGGTTACGACACGTCGCTCGGTGAAGGCGGGGCGCGTCTGTCGACCGGGCAGAAGCAACTGATCGCCGTCGCGCGCGCGCTGGCGGGCCAGCCGCGCATCCTGTTTCTGGACGAAGCTACCTCGCATATCGACAGCGAAACCGAGCAAGTGGTGCAAGCCGCGCTCGACGAGTTGCGCGGCAGTGTCACGCTGATCGCGATTGCCCACCGATTGTCGACCATCCGCGATGCCGACCGCATCATCGTGCTCAACCATGGCCGCATCGACGAGCAGGGCACGCACGACGAGCTGATGGCGATTGAGGACGGGATTTACCAGAAGCTGTATTTGCTGCAGCAGTTGACGGACTAAACTCACGAAGCACGAAGCACGAACACACAGCACGCACTGTGGGTTTGCATTTCTACAACTGAATCGGTCGATGGTTGGCCGACTTCAAAAATATCGCCTCTCCCAACGCACTTTTTTTGCGGCACTGCCGGGCTTCGCTACGATGACAAAACTGGTTACAAAAAAGCAGAGTCTTTTTGTTTTGGTAACCATTTCACTTCCCATTCCATCAACAACAGCAGGCCGGAGCATTCATGCATCGAGGCAGTCAGTTCCAGCGCGGACAAGCGCTGATCTACGGCATTTTTGTCCTGATGGGCGGACTGACGGCGCTATTTTTTCTGTTCAATACCGGCCAGCTAAGCAGCGAAAAAACCAAGCTCGTCAACACCGCCGACGCAGTCGCTTATAGCGCGGGCGTGATGCAGGCGAGGGCGTTGAATTTCGATGCATACAGTAATCGGGCGCTGGTAGCCAATGAGGTGCTGGTGGCGCAAATGGTGAGTTTGTCTTCGTGGGGGCAGTATGTGTCGACGCATGCGGACAATCTGACGAGGGAGTTTCCTGATTGCCGCAATCCCGTAATTGCGATCCCTGCCGCTCTCTACAACTATGACCTGCTTTACGGCATTTTCTGTTTTGCGACAACGAGCTTCGGTGTTGGCGCAATCGATCTCGCAGGTCGGACTGTGACGACGGGCGCGGCTGCTGTGATCATTCCCGTCGAAGCCAGCAAAAGAGCAATTCTGTCTTCTCAAGCACTGTTGCATGCGCCGGCCTATTTGCAGAATGCCAGCCTGCGCGTGATGCAGGAAGTCGCTGATCGTAACTATGCGGGCGATGGTGCAGTGACTGTTGCCGCATTCACTGGCTTACCTTCGGGAGCCAGCCCCGCAGCGACAGATGTGCTCAACGGCTTTACGACACAGTATGCCGATGCGGCGCGGTTACGGTTTGCTGAAGTCGCCAAGCTTGCTGCCTACTCGGATGATTTTGTTCGTGAGCGAAACTGGACTTCGGAGGCCCTGGTCTCACCTCCTCACGAATGGAAATGTGTGTGGAGAAACAAGAAGAACTCCGTCAAGAGGCGCGGCGGCACTGAACTGATTAATCTGGATGAATGGAAAGCGGAAGATACGGAATCCTCCTGGCGATTTACGAATGGAGGCGGGTTGCTCAATACGAGATGTAATTTAACCGAGCATCCGATTGGTTATGGTGAACAACAGGCCCGCCCTTCTGAAATGGATCAGGATGAATCCGGTGCACAGCTCGGAGGGTCTCCCGGAACCAACCCGCGCGCGAGTGGCGCTGCTTCCTCATCGGCGTGGACTGCCTACACCGGTTTACCTTCCTTTTACGATCTGTCTGATCTTGATCCCACCAGGAATCCGGTCATGCAATTTCGTGTACGCCTGACCCGCAGCGCAGCTGGCACACGGACGTCTGCCGGAACGTCAGCCATCGCCAGCACCCCGCGCCTGAACAATTTCCAGAACAATTTTGCCGATGGCGTGATGACCGCCGTAGCAGGAGGCGAAGTGTTTTTCGAGCGCCCATTGACGGTTCCGAATGATCCGTCACAAGGCAATGACAACCAGTACGCTGCAAAAACTGGCAGTCCCGACAGGCGTGAAATCGGCAGCCTGTTTAATCCTTACTGGCAGGTACGACTCATGCAAAAGGTGTCACCTCCATGAACCGCCCCACGCATTCGGCAACCATCTCGCAGCGCGGTCAATCTGTCGTTGAATTCCTCGTCCTTTCCGTCGCGCTGGTCCCGCTCTTTCTGCTCTTTCCGCTGATCGGCAAATACCAGGATATCCGCCACGCGACCCAAATGGCGAGTCGCTATGCAGCCTTCGATGCGACCACGCGCAATGACATTCAAAGCGTCGATGGCTGGAAACCGGAAGCGCAACTGGCCGATGAAATACGGCGGCGGTTTTTCAGCAACAGCAGTGCGCCGATCAAGACCAATGATGTCGCAGGGGACGTTGATGCCAACCGCAATCTGGCCTGGCGGGACCCGTACAACAATCCGTTGATTGAGCGCTTCAGCGATGTCAGTCTGACTTTCGGCAACGGCGGCAGCACGCATGCCGATGGCTTCAGCACCGCATTCGATAGCACACCATTTAATCGCGTGCCATTGGCAAATTCCGGCACGATGGGCTTGCAGGCTCCCGGTATTTATACCGCCAATGTCTCCGTAAAATTAGCCAACCTGCCAGCAGGCATCAAGAGCATTGTTCCCTTCGATACGATCGACCTGTCGATGCAGCGCCATACCAGTTTGCTGTTCGAGCCTTGGAGTTCGCCGTCACCGCAAGAAACCGAAAACCGGTTTGGCAAGCTGGCACCTGTCCCGGGCGCGCTGTCGGCCCTTTCACCGATCATTGACCTGGGTGTGAACTATGTCGACATGTTCAAAGTCACTCCACCCGAATTCGGCAACCTGCAAAAGTGGCGCGATGTCGTCCCGCAGGATCGCCTGAGACCGGCCGAGTAAATGATGACGAACCTTGCGCGTAGCTATCTGCTTCTGGTGCTGGTCTGGCGCTGTGCCAGTGCCAGCGTGTTCGCTGCAACGCCATGGCCAAGTCCGGTATTACCCGCCGGTCTCGACACCTTCCCTATCGCGGATCAACTGACCGTCAACGACTTGCCGATGCGCCTGAAAGGATTCATTTCACCGCGTCGTCCTGCCGAATTGATCGAAGCATTCCGGCGCTCGCTCGGTCAACCGCTGGTTGAAAGTACGGCGTCGGGCAAGCAGATACTTGGCCGCGCCGAGGGTGGGTTTTATGTGACGGTGCAAATCGAAGCCGCCGGCAGCGGCAGTAAAGGTGTCGTCGCAGTGACCGACTTTGCGGCAATGGCCAGGGACCACGCGCAAGGGCAGGACACGACTGCGCGCTGGCTCGACCGTCTGCCGGCTGGTTCCATCCTCAGCAGTCAGATGACCTCGCAGGAAAATGGCCGGCAGGCGCGCCACATGGTGATCCTCAATCGCCACGCCGAGTCCGTCAATCGGGATGCATTGCTGCGCCTGATGACGGCCGATGGATTCCAGTTGGAACGCGAGATCGGCGTTGATGCCACGGTGCAGCGCAGTCTGCCGTCGCAGCTTGCCGATGCCCGCACGCTGGTTTTCAAGTCGCCGGGCAAGGACGCGATGGCCGTCATCAGCCGAAGCGGCGACCAGACTTCGATCGTGTTGAACACCACAATGACCCTACAGAGATCTCCATGAAAATGCATACGGGCCGCCGACCGTCGGGCCAGTCGATGGTCGAATACCTGCTGGTGTGCGCCGCGCTGATGCTGGCACTCGGTGTCAGCATGATTGGCCCGGACAGCGGCCTGCTCGACTTGATCACGGGATTCCAGAGCGCCTATCAAAATTACAGTTACTCGATCTCGCTTCCAGAATGAACATCATCGACATTGCCGGCATACCCGGTTTGCGCGTTACCGTCGCGAGTACGTTCTTGCAGCGTCTGGTGGGTCTGCTTGGCAAACGTCGTCTGGCTTATGACAGTGCCTTGTTGCTGGTCCCCTGCAACAATATCCATACGGCTTTCATGCGCTTTGCCATTGATGTCGTCTTCATCGATCTGACCGGTACGGTGGTCGCCATTTACCCGCGCGTGCGACCCTTCGGGATGGCCGTCGAGCCGACCGCTTACGGTTGCCTCGAACTCTGCGCCGGCGCCGCAGCACGTTACGGACTGGAGGTCGGA
Organism: Actimicrobium sp. CCI2.3; assembly: GCF_035019065.1. Lineage (NCBI taxonomy): Bacteria > Pseudomonadati > Pseudomonadota > Betaproteobacteria > Burkholderiales > Oxalobacteraceae > Actimicrobium > Actimicrobium sp. CCI2.3. The sequence continues at coordinate 66,317 of NZ_JASJWR010000008.1, forward strand.
CAACGGCTGGCGGCACCGGGCATCGCCAGCTCGAACAACACATGGTCCCAGCCTGGCGAAGAACAATGCATTGCCGCCAGGAAGTAAGTCGGGTTAAAAATGCGCGACCAGACAGCCCCATTCTGGCTGTGTTGCACCATGCACTCGCCTTTCGTTGGTGCACTCGGGTGCCATTGTTCCTGCATCAGGATGCGGTAAATGAAGCTCCTTGATCCGATGCCAAGAACAACGTCCAGTTAGCCGTGTAAAAACAAGTGCTTGAAAAAAACAATGTAAAAAAGCAAGAGCTGGCACGTTGCATGCAATAGGAGGTCGGTCCTGTCCACTTTCTGGAGATTTGCATGCACCATCTGTCCACGTTGCCCAAGTTATTTTCCCGCTGCCTGGTTGCCGTACCGTTTGCCTTGGCATTGCACGCCAGCGCCTTTGCTGAAACGGTCGCGCGCTACGGCATATCGATGGCTGATATTCCGCTGACAACCGGCCAGCCCGATCGCGGTGCTGGTGCATACCAGTTCACCGGCCACACGATTTACGATCCGCTGGTGGCATGGGAATCGAACATCGGCACCCGCCCGGGCAAGCTGATCGCCGGCCTCGCCAGCAGCTGGAAAGTCGATCCGAAAGACAACAAGAAATGGACCTTCACCTTGCGCAAGGGTGCCCTGTTTCATGATGGTTCCGAGTTCAAGGCCGACGCCGTGATCTGGAATCTCGACAAGGTCCTCAACGACAAATCACCGCAATTCGATGCCAAGCAAAGCGCACAGGTGCGACCCCGCATTCCGTCGATTGCGACCTATGCAAAGGTTGACGAATATACCGTCGAGATCACGACCAAGACCGTCGATGCGCTGTTCCCGTACCAGTTGCCGTGGTTCCTGATTTCCAGCCCGGCACAATGGGAAAAGCTCGGTCGCGACTGGAACAAATTTGCTTCGCAACCATCCGGCACCGGCCCGTTCAAGCTCGACAAACTGGTGCCGCGCGAGCGCGCCGATCTGATCAAGAATGCTGGCTACTGGGACAAGAACCGGATGGCCCAAACGGATCGCATCGTGCTGATCCCGATTCCCGATGCGCTGACGCGCTCGAACGCGCTGCTCAGCGGTCAGGTCGATCTGATCGAATCACCACCACCGGATGTCGTGCCGCAGCTCAAGAGCGCCGGCTTCAAGCTGGTGACGAACATCACGCCGCATGTCTGGCCGTATCACTTCAGTACCCAGCCCGGTTCGCCATGGGCCGATATTCGTGTGCGCAAGGCAGCCAACCTTGCCATCGACCGCGACGGTATCGTCAAGCTGATGAACGGCCTGGCCATTCCAGCCAAAGGTCAGGTCGACACCACCAGTCCGTGGTTCGGCAAGCCGACCTTCAAGCTGACTTACGACATCGCTGCGGCCCGTGCGCTGATGGCGCAAGCCGGTTACAGCCAGGCCAAACCACTCAAAGCCAAGGTCATCATCGCCCAGGGCGGCACGGGTCAGATGCTGTCCTTGCCGATGAATGAATACATCCAGCAAAGCCTGGCCGAAGTCGGCATCCAGCTTGAATTTGAAGTGGTCGAACTGGAGACCTTGTACCTGCACTGGCGCAGTGGCATCAAAGCCGACATGAATGCCGGCAAAGGCATCAGCGCGATCAATCTTGGTTACGTCACATCCGATCCGTTTTATGGCATCACGCGCTTTGTCGATAGCCGTGCCATCGCACCGAACGGCGTCAACTGGGGCGGCTACAACAATCCGAAAGTCGATGCGCTGATCGATCAGATCAAGACCAGCTTCGACCCGAAAGTACAAGACGGCTTGCTGGCGCAAGTGCACCAGACCATGGTTGATGAAGCGTTGATGCTGTGGGTTGTCCATGATGTCAATCCGCATGCGCTGTCACCGAAGGTCAAGGGTTTCATCCAGGCGCAGCATTGGTTCCAGGATTTGACGACGTTGAAGATGTAGTCCGCGCAGGGAGCCGGGATGCACATCCTGGCTCCCTGCGAATGATGCTGTCCTGCTGAAAGTTCCCATGTTTTCCTACATTCTCAAACGTTTGCTTTACACCATTCCGATCGTACTGAGCGTCACGCTGGTGTCGTTCATGCTGGTCTATCTGGCCCCTGGCGATCCGCTCAATGCCATCGCCCCGGCCGATGCACCGGCCGAAGTGATCACTGCCTTGAAAGCGGCTTACGGGCTGGATCAACCGATCCCGATCCAGTACGGCAAGTGGCTGCTGCGCGCCGTCCAGGGCGACCTCGGCAAGTCGATTGCCTCGGGACGCGAAGTCGTCACCGAAGTCCTGAGTGCGGTCAGCAATACGCTGCTGCTGGCAGGTGTCGCCGGACTGGCCGGTGTGCTGGCCGGTTGTATTCTCGGTGCGCTGGCCGGCTACTGGCATGGCGGCTGGATCGACCGTATCGCCACCGTGTTGTCCGTCATCGGCGTAAGCGTTCCGCACTACTGGCTGGGGCTGGTGCTGACGATTATTTTCTCGACCAAGCTGGCCTGGTTCCCGGCGATGGGTGCTGGTCCGGGTGGCTCGGCCGAATGGCTGTGGGACCTCGAACACATGCGCTATCTGGTCTTGCCGGCACTGACCTTGTCGGTGATCCCGCTGGGCATCATCACCCGCACCGTGCGGGCGCTGGTGGCCGACATGCTGGAACAGGAGTTCGTCATTGCATTGCGTGCAAGAGGATTGCGTAACACCGCGATCTTCCGCCATGTCGCCAAGAACACCGCACCGACCGTCCTTGCGGTCGCGGGCTTGCAGCTCGGTTACCTGATGGGCGGATCGATCCTGGTCGAAACCGTCTTCGCCTGGCCCGGCACTGGCTTCCTGCTCAACACAGCCATCTTCCAGCGCGACATCCCGCTATTGCAAGGCACGATACTCGTGCTGTGCCTGTTCTTTGTCGCCCTCAATTTGCTGGTCGATATCCTGCAACCACTGATCGATCCACGGATGGGACGCGCTTAAATGAACCTCGCTGAAATTATCCCCGCCGCTCTTCCCGAGATTATTCCAGCGGCCCCCAGCCGCAGCTTCTGGCACGTCACCGGTCGCCAGTTGCGGCGCGATCCGGTCGCGATGATCAGCGCCTTCGTGCTAATGCTGATCATTGGTGCCGCGCTCTTTGCACCATGGCTGGCACCGGCCGATCCGTTCAAGGCCAGCATGCTGCGCCGCTTGCTGGAGGTCGGTTCGCCCGGACACTGGCTGGGCACCGATGAACTGGGCCGCGACATGCTCACACGGCTGATGTATGGCGCTCGCCTGTCGCTGCTGATGGGCGTGGTGCCGGTGCTGGCGGCGTTCGTGATCGGCACCTCGATTGGCTTGTTCGCCGGTTATGTCGGCGGTCGCGCCAACATGATCACGATGCGCGTGCTCGATGTGTTCTACGCGTTTCCGTCGGTGCTGCTGGCAGTCGCGATTGCCGGTGCGCTCGGCCCCGGCATGAGCAACAGTCTGATCGCCCTGACGCTGGTGTTCGTTCCGCAAATGGTGCGGGTGGCCGAAAGCGTGACGACCCAGGTGCGCCGTCTTGATTACATCGAAGCGGCGCGCATGAGCGGCGCATCGGCATTCTCGATCATCCGTGTGCATGTGCTCGGCAATGTGCTGGGACCAGTGTTCGTGTACGCAACCGGTCTGCTCAGTGTGAGCATGATCCTCGGTTCGGGCTTGTCCTTCCTCGGTCTGGGCGTGAAACCGCCGGAGCCGGAATGGGGCCTGATGCTCAACACCTTACGCTCGGCAATTTTTATGAACCCGCTGGTAGCTGCATTGCCCGGCGCGATGATTTTTATTACGTCGATTGCTTTCAACCTGCTCGCCGATGGCGTGCGCTCGGCCATGGATATTCGCAAATGACCACCTTGATTCCTGCTACACCCGACCGTGGCGGACCCGCCCAACCGCTGCTGATCGTTCGCAATCTGAAAAAATATTTTCCGGTGCGTCGCGGCGTACTGGAGCGCGAACGCCAGTTCGTCCATGCCGTGGACGGCGTCAGCTTTTCAATCACCAAAGGCACGACGCTGGGCATCGTCGGTGAATCCGGTTGCGGCAAATCGACCACTGCGCGGTTGATTGCCAAGCTGATGGACCCGGACAGCGGCACGATGATTTTCGATGGCGAAGGCGTCGGTGAATTTCGCGGACTCGAACTGAAAAGCTTCCGGCAAAGTTTGCAGATGGTGTTTCAGGATTCGTTCGCCTCGCTCAATCCGCGCCTGACAATTGTCGAGACTATCGCCTACGGTCCGCAAGTGCACGGGCTGACTTCAGCCGAAGCCACCGAGCGCGCCCGCGCTCTGCTGGCGCGGGTCGGTCTGGAGCCGGACCAGTTCGGTTCGCGCTATCCGCACGAGTTGTCCGGCGGTCAGCGCCAGCGCGTCAATATTGCCCGTGCGCTGGCCTTCAATCCGCGTCTGGTCATTCTTGATGAAGCCGTCGCCGCGCTCGACAAATCGGTCCAGGCGCAAGTACTGAACCTGCTGCAGGAACTCAAGGCCGAGCACCAGTTGACCTATCTGTTCATTTCGCATGACCTGCATGTCGTGCATTACCTGTGTGATGAAGTGATGGTGATGTACCTCGGACAGGTGGTCGAGATCGGTCCGGTCGAGCAGATTTATGGTCAGGCCGCGCATCCGTACACGCGGGCATTGCTGTCGGCCGTGCCGTCGATGGACCCGGATCACCGCACCGAAAAACCGCCGCTGGCCGGCGACCCGCCGAACCCGATCAACCCGCCGCCGGGTTGCCGTTTTCGGGATCGCTGTCCGCATGCCGAAGCGGTCTGCGCGCAATCGCCTGCGCTGCTGCCAGCGCGTTTTTTGCCCGGCCATCAAGTCGCCTGTCACATGAATGATCCGCGCTCCGGCCACAGCGCGATCGCGCTGGAGCACGCAGCATGAGCGCGCCCCTGGTTTCAGTTAAAGACCTTAGCGTGCAATTTCACGGCAACCGCGTCGCCAGCGCCTTGAACAATGTCAGCTTCGATGTGCACGCCGGCGAAGTGCTCGGTTTGCTGGGTGAATCGGGCTCCGGCAAAAGCGTCACGCTGCGCACCTTGCTGCGCTTGCACTCGCCGCGCACCACCCGCATCAGCGGCAGCATGCATGTCGATGGGCAGGACGTGCTGGCGCTGCAGGGCAGGGCGCTCGATGCGTATCGCGGTGGCGTCGTGTCGATGGTGTTTCAGGAGCCGGGACTGGCCTTCGATCCGGTCTATACCATCGGCCAGCAGATCACCGAAGCGATCCGCGCGCATGAAAAAATCTCTGAGACGAGTGCTCGCGCCCAAGCCCTGCAGATGCTCGAGCGCGTGCAGATTCCGCAGGCGCGGCGTCGCTTCGATGCCTATCCGCACGAGCTGTCGGGCGGCATGCGCCAGCGCGCGATGATTGCACTGGCACTGGCCTGCAAACCGAAATTGCTGCTGGCCGACGAGCCGACCACCGCACTGGATGCGACCGTACAAATCCAGATTTTGCTATTGCTGCGCGAGCTGCAGCGCGAGACCGGCATGGCCGTGATTTTTGTCACGCATGACATTGGTGCCGCCGTCGAAGTCGCCGATCGCATCGCTGTCATGTATGCCGGTCGCATTGTCGAAGACAACACGGTTGCCGGTATCGTGCGCTCACCGCGCCATCCGTACAGCGCCGGATTGCTGGCCTCGACGGTATCGGCCGAACATCGTGGCCAGCCGTTGATTGCGATCCCCGGCGCGCCACCCAATCTCGCGGCACTGCCGGCGGGTTGCAGTTTTGCGCCGCGTTGCACGCATGCCAGTGCGCGCTGCGTGAGCGAAGTGCCACCGGTGCTGGCCAATGGCGCAACGCGACTGGCCTGCTGGCATCCGCTGGTGCCGGCATGAACGGGCCCGAACGCCTGCGCGGCGCGCGCGCCGACGAGATCAGCAAGCAGATTGCCGACGACATCGTGCTCGGTCGTTTCGCACCCGGTGCCCGACTCGATGAAGCGATGCTGGCCGGACTGTTCGGCGTCTCGCGTACGCCGGTGCGCGAAGCACTCAAGCAGCTGGCCATTCAGGGACTGGTCGTGAGTCGTCCGAATCGCGGCTCGGTCGTCGCCGAACTGACACCGGAGCAGCGCGACCGCATGTTTGAAGCGATCGGCGAACTCGAAGCAGCCTGTGCCCGGTATGCAGCAATCCGCTTGTCGGCGGCCGAACGAGAACACCTGAGCGCATTGCATGCCCAGTCGCGCGACGCGATGCGCGCCGGTGATGTCGACCTGTACGACCATCTCAATCACGCCTGGCATCAGGTCATCATTCACGGCTGCGGCAACCCGGTGCTCATCGAGATGACGCTCGGTTTGCGGCATCGGATCGCACCGTTCCGGCGCTCGCAATTTCGCAATGTCGAACGGATGAGCGCGTCGTATGAAGAGCATGCCGTGATCATCGAAGCACTGCTGGCCCACGACGTGACGACGGCCCAGCGCCAGATGCGCGCGCACCTCGTGTCGGCGCGCAGCGCTACGGCGCGGGTGGCCGGTTCCGAACCCGGTAAAACTGCGCCAACGTGATACTTTTCGTTTCGAGATAACACCACTACCACCACAAGAACAAGGATCACCATGTTGAACACCGCCCGTGCCACCCACGCCATCGCCGTCGCCCCGCATCATCTGGCCTCGCAATCCGCTCTCGCCGTGATGCGCGATGGCGGCAATGCCATCGAGGCGATGGTCGCTGCTGCGGCCACCATCGCCGTGGTCTATCCGCACATGAATGGCATTGGTGGCGATTCGTTCTGGGTCATCCTGCCACCGGGTGGCGAGCCGATTGCCATCGATGCGTGTGGTCAGGCTGCGCTGGGCGCGACCATCGAGGCGTATCGCAGCCGTGGTCTGTCGGCCATTCCGATTCGCGGACCGCTGGCAGCCAACACGGTTGCCGGCACCATCGGCGGTTGGCAAGCGGCGCTGGACGTGGCCGCCGAGCTGGGCGGAACAATGTCTCTCGCACGTCTGTTGCGCGACGCGATCGGCTATGCACAGGACGGCGTGCCGGTGACGCTCAGCCAGCAAAACGCGACCGCCGCAAAGCTGCCGGAACTGGCCGCGCAACCGGGTTTCACCGATACCTTTCTGATCGACGGCGCGTTGCCGCTGGCCGGTCAACGCTTTGTGCAACCGCGCATGGCGCGCACGCTGGGATTGCTGGTGCGCGACGGGCTCGACAGTTTTTATCGCGGTGAACTGGCCAGCACGATCGCTGCGGATTTGCAGACGGTCGGCACGCTGCTCGCGGGCGCGGATCTGGCCGCTTGCCACGCGCAGCGCAAGACGCCGTTGCACCTCGCGCATTCGGCCGGCACGGTATTCAACATGACACCACCCACGCAAGGTGCGGTCTCGCTGGCGATCCTCGGGCTGCTCGATCGCGCCGGTCTGGCGCAAGTCGAAGCCGATAGCGCCGACCATGTTCACCTCGTGGTCGAAGCGACCAAACGCGCCTTTGGTCTGCGCGACCAGTTCATCACCGATCCGGCTTACATGACGGTCGATCCGCAATCGCTGCTGGCACCGGAACGGCTCGATGTCCTGGCCGCGACGATCCATCTCGGCGAAGCGGCACCGTGGGGTGCAGGCAAAGGACCGGGCGACACGATCTGGATGGGCACCATCGACGAATCCGGTCTGGCGGTGTCGTTCATCCAGAGCATTTATCACGAGTTCGGCAGCGGCGTGGTGCTGCCGACGACCGGCATCAACTGGCAAAATCGCGGCGCATCGTTCAGTCTCGATGACGACAAATTGCTGGCGCTGCGGCCCGGCAAGAAACCATTTCATACGCTCAATCCAGCCGCGGCCCGCCTCAACGATGGCCGCACGATGGTCTACGGAACAATGGGTGGCGACGGTCAGCCGCAAACGCAAGCGGCGGTGTTCACGCGCCATGTGGTGTTCGGCCAGCCGCTGCAAACTGCGGTGACCGCACCGCGCTGGCTGCTTGGTCGCACGTGGGGCCAGAGCACCGACACGCTGAAACTCGAACAGCGTTTTCCGTCAGCGGTGGTCGAGGCATTGGCCGCGCGTGGCCATGATGTCGAAGTCTTGCTGCCGTTTGATGAAACCATGGGCCATGCCGGTGCCTTGGTGCGCCATCCCGACGGCATGCTCGAAGGGGCCAGCGATCCGCGCTCCGACGGTGGCGTGGCGGGATACTGAGGATGAAGCTGAGCATGATGAAACGCCCGCGTTTTTTGCCTGACAATTTCATGCTGATGATGCTGGCAACGCTGGTTGCCGCCACGCTGTTGCCGGCGCATGGCACCACGGCGGGCGTGTTCAACGTCGTCACCAACGTGGCAATTTGCCTGCTGTTTTTTCTGCACGGTGCCAAGCTGCCGCCGCAAGCGGTGATCGCCGGCGCGACGCACTGGCGTCTGCATCTGATGGTGCTGGTCTGCACCTTCGTGTTGTTGCCGCTGCTCGGTCTGGCGCTTAAACCACTGGTGGCACCGCTGGTGACGCCCGACCTGTATCTGGGCATTCTGTTTGTCTGTGTGCTGCCATCAACAGTGCAATCGTCGATCGCGTTCACCTCGGTAGCGCGCGGCAACGTGCCGGCGGCGGTAGTGGCGGCATCGGCGTCAAATTTGCTGGGGATTTTTTTGACGCCGGTGCTGGTGGGATTGGTCGTCGTTGCGCACAGTGGCGGCTTGGGTTCGTTCGATGCGATTCGCAATATTGCCTTGCAATTGCTGTTGCCGTTTATCGCAGGCCAATTGTTCCGGCGCTGGATAGGCGGCTGGGTTGATGCGCACAAACCGGTACTCAAGATGGTCGATCAAAGTGCCATCTTGCTGGTGGTCTACACCGCCTTCAGCGAAGCCGTCAATCAGGGCTTGTGGCAGCAATTGCCAAGTCATTCGCTGCTCGGTTTGCTGCTCATTGATGCGCTGTTGCTGGGCGCGATCATGCTGATCGCCACGTTCGGCAGCCGCGTGCTCGGCTTCAACAAGGAAGACGAAATCACCATCGTGTTTTGCGGTTCTAAAAAAAGCCTGGCTAGTGGTATCCCGATGGCCAAAATCCTGTTTGCCGGTCATGCACTGGGGGCGGTCGTACTGCCGCTGATGCTGTTCCATCAGTTGCAGCTCATGGTGTGTGCGGTGCTGGCGCAGCGATATGCGCGGCGGGAGGAGCCGTTGCGCGAGGCGGGTTGACGCGTTGCCAACGTGTGAATAATTCGTTAATAGCACTTCAATAAATGACTTTGCAAAAGGTCATTTTTATCCTGGAAAGAGACGTTTTTTTCAGCGCAGACACCACAAATTAAAAAAATAGTGCAACCAGAAATACGTTTTACCCGATCATCGATTGATGCGTTTTCAATCGGGGTGAAATATGCTTTCCAGAAAATTTGGTTCGGTCATTTCGCTGCTCTTGCTGGTCCTGATGAGTGCCTGCGGGGGAGGCGGCTCGTCTTCACCGGATGCGGGTGGATCGGGGAATTCGACGCCAACGCCGACGCCACCCGACATCAAGCCGACAGCAGCGCAAGCCTCGCGCTTCCTGGCGCAGGCTTCCTTCGGTGCCAGCGGCACCAGCATCAACGAGGTCGTCGACGGAGGAACACGTAGCTGGATCGAGAGCCAGTTTCTCAAGCCGCAGGTCTTGCATCGGGACTATCTGGCGCGGATCGCTTCGACCCTGGCTAACGGTGCCACGCTTTCACAGAACCAGGTATTCGAATCCTTCTGGATGCAGGCAGCGACGGGTGATGATCAACTTCGGCAGCGCGTCGCTTATGCGCTTTCCCAAATCTTCGTGGTCTCGCTGCAAGACAGCTTTCTTGCCGATCATCCGGTCATGGTGGCGGGCTTCTACGACACGCTGGCAGCCAATGCCTTTGGTAATTTCAGGTCGCTGCTCGAAGCGGTGTCGCTGCATCCGGCCATGGGCATTTACCTGACGTCGTTGCACAATCAGAAAGAAGACGCGACCCGCACGCCGGATGAGAACTACGCGCGCGAAGTCATGCAGTTGATGTCGATCGGGCTGGTCGAACTGAATCCGGATGGCAGCCAGAAGATGGTCAATGGCGCTCCCGTCGAGACCTATTCAAGTGCCGATATCAGCGGCTTGGCCAAGGTCTTTACCGGCTGGAGCTGGGCCGGTGCCGACAAGACCAACACACGCTTTTTCGGTGGCGGCACCCAGGACCCCGATCGCGAATGGAAGCCGATGCAAAGCTATCCGCAATTCCATTCCACCTCCGAAAAATCTTTCCTGGGCGTGACGGTGCCGGCCCAGAGCGCGGCCAATCCGGAAGCCAGCCTGAAGGTCGCACTGGACCGCCTGTTTAACCATCCCAATGTCGGCCCATTCATCGGCAGGCAACTGATCCAGCGACTGGTCGTCAGCAATCCAAGTCCCGCTTATGTCGCCCGCATCAGTGCCGTTTTTGCCGACAATGGCCAAGGGGTGCGAGGTGACATGCAGGCAGTGATCCGGGCCATCCTGCTCGACCCGGAGGCCAGCAGCGATGCACGGTTGAGCGCCGCCGACAATGGCAAGTTGCGTGAGCCAATCCTGCGTCTGGCGGGATGGATGCGGGCATTCGGCGCGACCTCGGCGTCGGGCCGATTCCTCATTCCCAATCTGGACGATCCGCTATCGTCACTGGGCCAGTCGCCATTGCGCTCGCCATCGGTCTTCAATTTTTACCGGCCAGGCTATGTGCAGCCCAATACAGTCGTTGCAGATGCCGGTCTGGTTGCACCCGAAATGCAACTGGTCAGCAATACATCGATAGTCGGTTATCTCAACACGATGCGTGACGTCGTGTCGAATGGCATCGGAGCCAATCGTGATGTCAAAAGTAATTATGTCGATGAAATCGCGCTGGCCGACACACCCGAGAAACTGCTTGATCGCGTCAATTTGCTGCTGTTGGCTAACCAGATGACGACGGTGCTACGCAACCAGATACTGGCAGCGGTCAGTTCGGTCGCGGTCTCGGCAACCGATATCGCTGCTGCCGACCGTGCCCGGAAAAATCGCGCGTTGCTGGCCGTGTTCCTGACACTGGCTTCGACCGAATACCTTGTGCAGAAATAACCCGGAGGCCCGCATGACCACCAAACCCAACCCGTCGCGCCGCGAATTCCTGCGCGCTGCCTCCCTGCTGTCGATCGTTGGCAGTGCCGGAGCGCCATTTGCATTCAATCTCGCGACCATCGGCGCAGCCGCTGCGCAAGCTGCGCCATCCGATTACAAGGCGCTGATCTGCCTCTTCATGGCTGGCGGAAACGATCACGGCAATACCGTACTGGCGACCGATCCGCAATCCTGGGCCGAGTACCAGCGTATTCGCACCACCAGTGATGCTGGTTCGATTGCCTTGCCGGCGGCTGGCGACGCTGGAGGCGTCCTGCCGATCACACCAAACACGGTGCAACCGGGCCGCAACTTTGCGTTACATCCTTCCTTGCAACCGCTCAAGGAGTTATTCGATGCAAAGCGGGTTGCCATCATCGCCAACGTCGGCACGCTCATTACGCCGACGACCCTGGCGCAGTACAAGGCAAAAAGCGTGAAATTGCCACCAAGGTTGTTTTCCCATAATGACCAGCAGTCGCTCTGGCAGTCGTCGATGCCGGAAGGCGCCCGTTCCGGATGGGGCGGACGAATGGGGGACCTGATGATGGCGGCCAATGCGATGCCGGTTTTTACGGCTATCTCTGTGACCGGCAACAACGTTTTCCTGGCTGGCCGGACGATCATCCAATATCAGGTTTCCAGCGCCGGGGCGGCACCCATCGGTTCACTGACGGGACCACTGTTCGGTTCCAGTGCAGGCGCCAATCCGCTACAGGCAATTATCAGTGGTGAACGGACCAATCTGTTCGAGAAGGATTACGCGACAGTCGTCAAGCGCGGGATCGATGCACAGGGTACGTTTGGCAGTGCGTTCGCTGTTCCCGGTGTCGTTCCCGACCCGACCAGGTACACCAATCCCAATACCGGTTTACCGGCGACCAACCCGCTGGCAGTGCAACTCCAGACCATCGCCCGGACCATCGCGGGCCGCAACGCACTGGGTGCAAAGCGGCAGGTCTTTTTTGTCAGCATGGGAGGCTTTGACACCCATGACGGACAACGGAAAACCCAGGCCGACCTGATGGCACGGCTTGCCCATGCGATGGCGTATTTCGATGGCGTAATGGGTAATCTGCAAGGCGTCAACTTGCGCAATCAGGTCACGCTGTTTACGGGGTCTGATTTTGGCCGGACGTTCTCCAGCAATGGCGATGGCACCGACCATGGCTGGGGGGCGCACCACTTCGTCATGGGCGGCGCTGTCAACGGAATGGATATCTACGGCACGTTTCCGGTCACCGGTTTCAAACACGATCTCGATGTTGGGTCCGGTAGTCTGCTGCCGCAGATTTCGGTTGATCAGTACGGCGCTACGCTAGCCAGCTGGTTTGGCTTGAGCGCGACACAAATTGCGGACGTGTTTCCCGCTATTGGCAATTTCAGCATCAAGAACCTGGGCTTTATGGGGTGATTCATAGCGAATATTGGCGCAGCGTCTTACGTTGGCGGCCATGCACCGGGGGCGGTCGTGCTACCGCTGAGGCTGTTCCATGAGCTGCGATTCCTGGTGTGTGCGGTTTTGGCGCAACGGTATGCACGTCGAGTGCAGATATAACGCGTTGCATTGAATTTGTGGAAGCAAAAATGCTGACAGCGATGCCTTAAAAATACAAGCCAAAAAAAGTCTGACTCCGCCAAAACCACTTTTGGAAAAACGGGATCAGATGGTGCTACTTTTTTCCGGAACAATTTTAGGTTGTTTTTTTTTTGTTCCGGAGAAAAATTATGCCTATTAGAAATTTTAAAGCCGTCACTGTTTTCTCGGCGCTTTTACTTGTTGCATGCAATGAAGACCTTGCACCCGGAGCCACCGGCAGCAGCGGTTCCGGTGCTCCGACCGGGCCTGCCGCCATTGTTGAACCGCTCGTCGTGTCGGCGTTGCCGACCCCGGCACAGGCCGTACGCTTCCTGGCTCAGGCATCGTTCGGTGCCAACAGCAGCACCATTAACGCCGTCGTTACCCGTGGCTTCAGCGACTGGATCAACGAACAATTTACTCTCCCTCAGACCTCTCATCGCGACACCGTCAACGGCCTCAAGACCCGACTGGGCGTCGGCGAAGCGCTCAACGAAGAGCATTTTTTTGAGTCATTCTGGAAGCAAGCCATCGAAAGCGAAGACCAGTTACGACAGAGAATGGTCTACGCACTCTCGCAGATTTTTGTGATCTCGCTGCAGGAAGGCGAGATTGGCGATCACCCGATTCTCGCAGCCAGTTATATCGACATGCTCGGGGAACAGGCATTCGGCAATTTTCGCAACTTGCTCGAAGCCGTTTCGCTGCATCCGGCGATGGGGATTTACCTGAGTACGCTGCATAACCAGAAAGAATCAGCGACCCGTGCGCCGGATGAAAATTATGGCCGCGAGGTCATGCAGTTGATGTCGATTGGCCTGTTTGAACTCAATCCGGACGGCAGTCAGAAGCAGGTCAATGGTGCTCCGGTCGAAACCTACACCAGCGCCGATATCAGCGGCATGGCCAAGGTGTTCACCGGGTGGAGCTGGGCCGGTCCCGACAAGACGCTTAACCGCTTCGTCGGGGATTTTACTAATCCGGAGCGCGAATGGCAGCCGATGCAAAGCTATCCGCAATATCACTCGACTTCCGTCAAAAATTTTCTCGGTGCCAGTGTACCGGCACAGGGCACGCCCGATCCCGAAGCCAGCCTCAAGGTTGCGCTGGACCGTCTGTTCGCTCATCCGAATGTCGGGCCGTTCATTGGCCGCCAGCTGATACAGCGACTGGTAACCAGCAATCCGAGTCCTGCTTATGTCGGACGGGTTGCTGCCGCTTTTGCCAATAACGGGCAGGGCGTGCGCGGCGACATGAAAGCCGTGATCCGGGCCATCCTGCTTGATCCGGAAGCCCGCAGCGACAGCACGATCACCGCGGCCCATAGCGGTAAGTTACGTGAGCCGGTGCTGCGGCTGTCCGGCTGGATGCGTGCCTTCGAGGCAAGGTCGGCCTCCGGGCGTTTCCTCATCGGTAACACCGATGATGCGATCGATTCGATCGGCCAGTCGCCGTTGCGGGCACCGTCGGTATTCAATTTTTACCGCCCCGGTTATGTGCCGCCGAATACGACGATCGCCAATGCCAACCTCGTTGCGCCCGAAATGCAGATCACCGGGGATACGTCGGTGGTCGGTTATCTGAACACGATGCATGAGACTGTCGCTGACGGGATCGGTCTCGATGGCGATATCAAAAGTGATTACGCCACCGAGATCCATCTGGCCGAGACGCCGGACAAGCTGGTCGATCGCGTCAATCTGATGCTGCTGGCTAACCAGATGAGCCCGGTATTGCGCGCTCAGATCATGACCGCCGTGAAGTCGGTTCCCGTCCCGATCAACGATGTTGCCGCTGCGGCGGAAGGCAGAATAAATCGCGTCTGGCTAGCGGTTTTTCTGGCACTCGCATCGCCCGACTATCTTGTTCAGAAATAACCCGGAGTTCATCATGACGAAGTCAACTCATTTCAAATCCCCTTGTGCGTCCCGTCGTGCTTTTCTGCGCACGGCGTCCATGTTGTCGCTGCTCGGTTCTGCTGCTGCGCCGTTCGCGCTCAACCTGGCGACCATCGGTGCGGCGGCGGCACAAACTGCGCGGTCCGATTACAAGGCCCTGGTCTGTCTGTTCATGAACGGCGGCAATGACAGCTTCAATACCGTGCTGGCAACCGACCCTACTTCCTGGTCTGCTTACCTGCGTTTGCGCGGGTCCCCCGACGATGGCGTCATTGCCTTGCCCGCTCCCGGCAATCCGGGTGGCGTGTTGCCGATCGTGCCGAAAACCGCCCAAGCCGGACGCCGCTTTGCGCTCCATCCGAATCTGTCACAACTCAAGAATCTCTTTGATGCCGGTCGCCTCGCGGTGGTACCGAATGTCGGACCGCTGGTGGTGCCGACGACGGCTACGCAGTATCTCGCCCGCAGTGTGCCCCTGCCACAAAAACTGTTTTCGCATAATGACCAGCAATCGCTCTGGCAATCGTCGATGCCGGAAGGAGCCAAGTCAGGCTGGGGCGGGCGGATGGGAGACCTGTTCATGGCGTCCAATTCGGCACCGATCTTCACCTCGATCTCGGTGTCGGGGAATGCGGTGTTCCTGGCAGGTCAACTCATCAACCAGTACCAGATCAGCGCGGCGGGTGCCGTGCCGATTGAAGATCTGCATGGTGAGCTGTTCGGATCAAGCGCGTCGGCCAATGCACTGGAAGCCATCATCAGTAACGATCACAGTAATCTGTTTGAAAAAGAATATGCCGCAGTGACGCGGCGCTCGATCGCGGCACAGAGCCAGTTGGCAACCGGGTTGGTGCCTGCTGGCGCGGCGGGGGTTCCCGACCCGACCCGGTATGACAGCCCGCGTCGCGGCGGGCTGGCCAGGAATGCGCTGGCGGTACAGTTACAAACGGTCGCCCGTGTCATCGCCAGTCGCAGTGCACTGGGTGCCAGACGGCAGATTTTTTTTGTGAATCTGGGAGGCTTTGATACGCATGATAATCAGCTCGGCCGACATGCCGAACTGATGGCGCAGCTTGACCACGCGATGGCGTATTTCGATGGTGTACTCGGGAACCTGCAGGGATCTGACCTGCGCAGTCAAGTCACGCTTTTCACGGCGTCCGATTTTGGCCGCACTTTCAGGAGTAACGGCGATGGCACCGATCATGGCTGGGGCGGGCATCACCTTGTCATGGGCGGCGCGGTGCGCGGGCAGGATATCATCGGCGCTTTCCCGGTGACCGGCCTCGATCATCCACAAGACATCGGCGGTGGCAGCTTGCTGCCGCAATATTCCGTCGATCAGTACGGTGCAACACTGGCTAGCTGGTTTGGTCTGGGTACTTCACAAATCGCCGAGGTGTTTCCGGGTATTGGACACTTTGCGAACAGAAACCTCGGGTTCATGACCTGATCCGTAGCCGTTGGGCGACACTCAGGAAATCGATGCCAGCGGCAAATTGAGCAGCAGGTTTTGCGGCTTGATGCGCAGCAGGTCTTTGCCATCCATCGCACAGGCGAGGTATACCGGCCGGCCGGCAACGTCCGGCCGCACCAGCGAGCGATCGGCGAAGGTCATTTTGAACAGGGACAGGATGCGCCGGTTGCGTGCGGCGTCGAGCGACTTGCCCTGGTACAGGTCGTTGAGGATCGCCGTGGCTTGCGCATCAAGGCCGATGTGCCAGGCCCATTTTTTGTCATCGATGCGGGGTACCGGTTCGACCGTCACGGTGACGCTGAAAAAGTGCTGGACCCAGCGTTCGATCAGACGGCACAACGCGTCCAGCGCGGGCCGATCCTGGCCGAATGCCAGCACCGTATCGTGGGCTTCATCTCGTTTCCAGTAACGGTCTGCGTTGGCCTGTTCGAGTACGTCGAGGTCGACCCGGCGCGGCTTGGTGTTGGCTTCCACCAGCAAGCGGCCAAGGTCGCCGTAGTTGCTGCCGGACTCATGCAGTTCGACCGTGGCGGCATCGGCGAGCAGGATGGAGCCGTCTTCCAGCGCGACTTTTTGTGGTCTGAAAAACAGTTCGGCAGTGCGTGCCAGGACAGCGTCATCGGTGCCGTCGAGCATGCCGCGCAAGATCAGTTGCACGAGCTGATCGATGAACAGCGGTGGCACTGTCACATCGCCGGAACGAAAAATCCCGAAGTACGCAGCCTCCAGTGTCGGTGCGGCCAGCAGGCGATCGCGAAATGCCAGCATCACGCCGTAGTTCTCGCGCGCATCGGGGTCGTGCAGTGCGGCCAGTTCGGCAGCGCTCACCGGCCGGCGTGGCGTAGCCAGCAGGGCCTGGTGCAAGACCAGTTCTGCCGGACAGGATTCTGGCACTGGCGCGACTTCCGGTCGCCTCCACCATGCGCGTAGCAGTGCATCGCTGACGATCAGTTTGCCGTCGCCGTCGCGGTCGGTCAGGTTGAAGCCGGAGTTGAGCCAGAAATCATGCATGGGTTGGGGTCGCAGTGCGGTAATCGGAGTGAACGCAGTATCCCACAGTGACATGGCTGGTCGTACTTTCGCACGTTGCTGATGGCATCGATGAAGAACTTTCAACCAACTGGCGCTTTAATGCGCTTACATTAACGCCTTGTCCAACCCTTCTGACGCCATCCCATGATTACCAATATTGAAGACTTGCGTGTCCTTGCCGAGCGCCGCGTGCCGCGCATGTTTTACGATTATGCCGATTCCGGCTCCTGGACCGAAACGACGTACCGCGCCAATGTCAGTGATTTCAATGACCTGAAATTTCGCCAGCGGGTCGCCATCAACATGGAAAACCGGTCGCTGAAAACCACGATGGTCGGCCAGAACGCGACAATGCCGGTCGCCATTGCGCCGTGCGGCATGACCGGCATGCAGCGTGCCGATGGCGAGATTCTTGCCGCACGTGCAGCCGAAAAGTTCGGCGTACCGTTCACGCTGTCGACGATGAGCATTGCCTCGATCGAAGATGTCGCGGCCAACACCAGCAAGCCATTCTGGTTCCAGCTCTACGTGATGAAGGACCGCGGCTTTGTCAATGACCTGATCGACCGCGCCAAGGCCGCGAAGTGCTCGGCACTGGTGCTGACACTGGACTTGCAAATTCTCGGGCAACGTCACAAGGACCTGAAAAACGGCTTGTCCGCACCACCGAAACTGACCCTCCCCAACATCGTCAACATGATGACCAAGCCCGGCTGGTGCCTGGGCATGCTGGGCACCAAACGCCGCACCTTCGGCAATATCGTCGGCCATGTGAAGGGTGTCGAAAACATGTCGTCGCTGTCAGCCTGGACGGCCCAGCAATTTGATCCGGCGCTGTCGTGGGACGACGTGCAATGGATCAAGGACAAATGGGGCGGCAAGCTGATCCTCAAAGGCATCATGGACCCGGAAGATGCGCAACTGGCCATGCGTAGCGGTGCCGATGCGCTGATTGTCTCCAACCACGGCGGTCGCCAGCTCGACGGGGCAGCCTCGTCGATCGCCGCCTTGCCGGGCGTGATCGAAGCTGTCGGTGACGGCATTGAGGTCCACATGGATGGCGGCGTGCGTTCCGGTCAGGACGTATTGCGCGCCGTGGCACTGGGTGCGCGGGGTGTCTACATTGGTCGGCCAGTACTGTACGGACTCGGCGCGATGGGCGGCGAAGGGGTCAGCAAATGCCTCGAAGTGATCCACAAGGAACTCGACATCACGATGGCATTGTGCGGCCAGACCGATATCCTGAAAGTCGGACGTCAGATTCTGTTGCCGCGTAGCGCATGAAATAAACCTTGAACGTCTTGCCTCGGCAAGACTTCTGCACACCGGTCAGTCCTGTCCTGCAATCCTGCTAGGCCGTCGCACTGCCAGCCTGGCGGCGGTCACCAGATCGTCTGACTCGACCGGCTTGGCAAGGTGGATCAGGTAGCCGGCGTCGATTGCACGGTGCTTGTCTTCGGGGCGGGCGAAGGCGGTCAGTGCTATCGCTGGTAACTTGGGTGCGTCAGGTGCGTCCTGCTTGCGTAACAGATGCAGTAACTGGTAGCCATCGATTTGCGGCATGCCGATATCACTGATGAGCAGGTCGGGACGGTGCGCGCTGATCATTGCCAGCGCTTCGATGGCCGAGCTGGCCAGCCTTACCGTGGCACCGGCGTTTTGCAGAATCTCCTGTATCACGGTGCCTGTGTCGTGCTCGTCGTCGACGACGACGATATCAGCAAACCAGCTGATACCGGACTCGCTGGCAACGACGTCACGATCCGCCCGGGCAACCTGCTGCGGGTGCAGGCCGGCTTGCAGAACCGGTAATTCGATCGTGAAAGTGGCACCGCGTGCAATGCCCTGACTGGTCGCACTGACCGTGCCGCCGTGCAGTTCGATCAGCGACTTGACGATTGATAGTCCGAGCCCGAGTCCCATATGGCTGCGCGTGATGCTGCCATCGGCTTGTGAAAAACGGGCAAACAAAGAGGGCAAAAAGGCCGGTGCAATACCTTGGCCGCTATCGGTAATGGTGATGATGACGCGGTGGTTGCTGGTCATCTGACGGATCGTCACCGTGCTGTCGTTGGCGCTGAACTTGATGGCGTTGGACAACAAGCGGAACAGGATTTGCTGCAGGCGCGAATGGTCGGCTTCGATCACCATACCGGGTTCGTCGATGCGGACATCGAGCTGGATATTTTTGCTTGCAGCCATCGGTGCCGACAATGCCACGCTGGCACTGATGACGTCGTTGCAGCGCGTCGGCTGCAGGTTCAGATGAATATTGCCGGCCATGATGGCGCTGGCATCGAGCAGGTCATCGATGAGCCGGGCTTGCTGGCGTGCGCTGCGCTCGATGATGGCCAGCGCAGCAACAGCCTTGTCGGACATGCTTTCACTGCTGCGTTGCAGGACTTGCGTCCAGCCCAGGATCGAATTGAGCGGGGTGCGTAATTCATGCGACAGCGTCGACAGAAATTCATCCTTGATCAGGCTGGCATGCTCGGCAGAGGTACGTGCCAGATCGGACTCTTCGGCGTTGTCGTTGTGGGCTTGCTCCACCAGCTTGCAGGCGGAAATATCGATCGTGATGCCATTGAAACTGGCGGTGCCCAGCGCGGCGTTACCGGCCATGCAGCCCTTGGCGCGCAACCAGCGCACCCGGCCGTCCGCTGCCAGCACCCGATACTGGACGTCATAGGGAGTGGCGTTACGGATGGCGGTCGACAGTGCGGCACGGGTACGGGCGCTGTCCTCCGGATGCAAAACGTGCAGTAACTGTTCCAGCGTCAGCACCGTGTCGGGCGGCAGGAACAGGTGCGACAGGAATGCCGGATTGCCGACCACCAGGTCGCTATCGGGCTGGTATTCGAAGGTGCCCAGTTCAGCGGCCGCAGCACAGCGTGCCAGCCGGATGATGTAGTCATCGGTATCGTCACTTCGCATGGCGGTTTCCTGCAATTGCAGCAGGATGGCTTCCAGTTCACCATTGGCATTCATGACCGGATGCAGCGCGGGACAGCACTGCTGACCTGTCACGATAGGGTGCGGTGGCGCGGGCGTTGCTGCGTCAATCCGGTTTTCGCAGAGGGTATCGAGGTTCAGGCGCAACGCGCCGGTGTCGGCGTCGACCGGTTCGGGAAAAGCATCGAAATAGGGGCGACCAATCACTTCTTGGCGTTCCCTGGCGTTTGCTTTGAGAAAATTATCGGAGGCTGCAACGATCGTATAGTGCCGGTCTGGTAACAGCACGACGACGTTGGCGGGCAGCGCCTGCATCACGTGGGAAAAATCGAATCTGGCGATCATTGCAGATTCCTTTGTTGAAAGGCATCGGTCGCGCACGGTGGTGCGTCGACATGGTAACGGTTCTTGCCATTGCGTTTGGCCTCGTATAACGCCGCGTCGGCCAGTTGGATCAAGCCCTCGGCCGGAGCGGTGCCAGAGAGGGAAATACCGATGCTTGCCGTGATATTGACTTCGGCATCGCAGATCGTGTACGGGTTGCCGACGGCATTGATCATTTTTTGCGCCGTCGCGTGGACATCCTGCAGGTTCGTCAGGTTGCCCATGACCAGAACGAATTCGTCGCCACCGATACGGGCCACGGTATCTTCGCTGCGGGCAGTTGCCACCAGGCGTTGCGACACCAGTTGCAGCAACTCGTCGCCATGCCCGTGGCCCATGGTGTCGTTGATCTGCTTGAAACCGTCGAGATCCATGTACATCAGTGCGACCAACGTGCGGTCGCGCCGGGCGTGGGCCAGCGCGATACTGATCCTGTCGTCGAGCAGGCGCCGGTTCGGCAAGCCGGTCAGCGGGTCATGCAGGGCTAGCTGATACATCGCGTCACCGTTGCGGGTGGCCTTGTTGAACAACAGGCGTACTTCCAGCATGTTGTGAATGCGATGGAGAATTTCATCGAGGTGAAATGGCTTGACCATGAAGTCCATCGCACCGGCTTCGAGCGCGCTGATCCGGTGATCCGGATGGGCTGTGATAGCCAGTACCGGCAGCCACGCATCCTGCGCCAGGTCTTGTAATGCCTTCATGACTTTGAAGCCGTCCATCATTGGCATCTGGATGTCGAGCAGGATCAGATCGAACTTGTTAAGCCGGTGCAATTCTGCCACGTCCTGCGGCTTCGTCGTGTCACTGACGTTGACGTAGCCATCCTGTTCAAGGACAGCCAGCATCAATCTGACGTTATCCTGACTATCGTCGACGATGAGGATTTTTGCTGAATGAATGTCTTCTTCGCTGAGCATGTTGTCTGCGGTCTGCGGAAACAGATGGCGCGTGGGCTGCCACAGGTTCCGCTTCAGGATAGCTAAAGCCACAGGATAGTGACAAAGCATGCGGAAGATTGTGCGCCACCGCACTTAAAGGTGATGGCGCTTGTCCTGTTTTATTCGGTCCTTTCCTGGTGCTGCGTGACACGCCTGGTCCATCACTAACCAGCCGGTACCGGATCACGCACGAAGGCGATAAAGACGTCGGCCGGAACGGGCCGGCTAAAGTAATACCCCTGGTAGGAAAAGCAGCCGAGTCCGGCCAGCCGCGATTTTTGTTCGGCGGTTTCCACCCCTTCGGCAATGACCGCCAGTCCGAGGCTGGTGCCAAGTGCCACGATGGTGCCGGCGATGGCTTCATCGTTGGCGTCGGTCAGAATGTCGCGCACGAACGACTGGTCGATCTTTAGCTGGTCGAGCGGTAAGCGTTTCAGGTACGACAGGGACGAGTAACCAATGCCGAAGTCATCCAGCGAAAAACCGACACCATGCGCTTTGAGTTGCGTCATTGTCAGGATAGTTTGTTCGACGTCGTCGATCAGCAGACTTTCAGTCAACTCCAGTTTCAGCCTGTGCGGATTAGCACCGCTGCGCTGCACGATGTCGAGCACTTCGTTGACGAACCCGCTCTGGCGGAACTGACGGGCACTGACATTGACTGCCATGTTGAGCTCGGCGAGTACCGGATCGCTGGCCCAGCTGGCCAGTTCAAGGCAGGCTGTTTCGAGCACCCAGCTACCCAGCGCGAGGATCAGGCCGGTTTCTTCGGCGATCGGAATGAAGGCAAACGGCGGCACCATGCCGCGTTGCGGATGATTCCATCGCACCAGGGCTTCGGCACCAGTCGGTCGACCAGTTGTATTGACCTGTGGTTGGTAGTGCAGCAGAAACTGGCCCAGTCGTAGCGCACTGCGCAATTCGATTTCCAGCACGATACGTGCGCTGATGGCGGCCTGCATGTCGGGATCAAAGAACCGCATCGTGTTGCGACCGGCCGACTTGGCCTGGTACATCGCCAGATCGGCACGACGCAGCAGTTCGTCGATACTGTCGGTAGCCGTCGAAAACAACGTGATGCCGATGCTCGGTGTGGTGCAGGGCTCGTCGTCCCCGAGCTGGAAAGGGTCCTTGAAGGCATCGAGAATTTTTTCGGCAACCAGTTTGGCGCGCGAGGCCGCTTCATCCGACTGCGCACTCAGGTCGACCAGCAAGATCACGAATTCATCGCCACCAATGCGGGCGACGGTATCACTGGCACGCAGGCAATAGCTCAGGCGGACCGCCACCAGTTGCAACAGCAAGTCGCCCATGTCATGGCCGAGCGTGTCGTTGAGGGTTTTAAAATTATCGAGGTTAATGCACAGCAGTGCGCCGTTGCGGCCGCTGCGTTCATTGGCTTCGACCGCGTGCTGCAGCCGGTCACGCAGCAACAACCGGTTTGGCAAGTCGGTCAGTCGATCATAAAAAGCCAGATGTTCGATTTCGCTGGCGGCAAACTTGCGCTGCGTGATGTCGGTTTCGATGGCCAGGATCGACAACGGTGCGCCATCGTCGCCACGGATCAGGGTCCAGCGTGCCTCGACCGCGACCGAACCGCCATCCTTGCGTCGCTGCAGCAGTTCGCCGCGCCAGTCGCCATCCTGCACGATACGTTCCAGCGGGTCGTGCAACTCCAGTGTTTCGGCGCTGGTGCGGCTGGGCATATCCTGACCCTGTGCCTCGATACTGGACCATCCATACAACCGTTGTGCGCCAAGGTTCCAGAAAGTGACCGCACCCTGCATGTCACGCACGATGATCGCATCGGTCGCCAGATCAAGCAGCGCGGCCTGGTCGCGCAGGCGCACGTCGGCACTTTGCCGTTCCAGTTCCGCACTGGCACGGGCACCAAAAATACGCAGCGTCGAACGAATGTGGTTGGTGCGTTCCAGACGATCACTAAACAGGACGAACAGCATGCCAATCGGCCGTCCGTCGGCGCTGTCGAGTCGCAAGCCGACGACACTGCGCATCGCTTCGCCCAGAAAAGTAGACGGACCAGGAAAGTGCGCTCCAAGCACATCCGACATCACGCATTCACCGCGCTCGAGCAGGTCGGCGCACAGCGTGGCATGCAATGTACAGACAAAGTTAGGATGCACTTCGGTACCCGTGATCGCCGCCACCGTCCGGGTGGATTGCTTGTGGTCGCCATCCACCCGGGCGATGAATCCGGCCTGCGCATCGACTGCGTCGATCATGTTGCGCGTGAGCTGTTCAAAGAACAGTTCGGCTTTGCTGGCCGAGGTCGACGATACCGCCGCAGCGACTTTTTCGACCGTGACTTGCAGGCGCCGGCGTTCTTCTTCAATCCGGCGGTTTTCGATTCCGAAGGCGAGGTTGTCGGCCAGTTCGCACAGCAATGTCATTTCTTCCGGCGGCACCGTGCGGGCCTCGCAGGAATACAGCGTGACGATACCGAAGGTCTTGCCGTCATGGCGCAGCGGCAGGCTGATGACGGTGGAAAATCCCATTCGTTCGGCATGCGACCACCACGCCGCAAAGCGTGCATCCTGCAGGACGTTTTCCATCACGGCAGGTTCGCCGCTGCGGATCGCCTGACCGGATGGTCCCTGACCGGTGGGCAAGTCGGCAGACCAGCTCACTGGCGTGCTGGCGAGCAGGCCCGGATCGATGCCGGCATGTGCCATTGGGCGGATGCTGCATTGCGGATTGCTCTCTGCATAGCCGACCCAGGCCATCCGGTAGCCGCCGAAGTCACAGGCGATACGGCAAATACTGTCGATCAATTCCTGTTCGGAGCGTGCGCGGATCAGTACTTTGTTGCTGGCGCTGAGCATGCGCAGGGCACGGTTGAGACGATCCAGCAGCAAGGTCGATGCATGACGCGCACTGACATCGCTGATGCCACCGATCATGCGTACCGGATGCTGGTCGTTATCGCGAATCACGAAGCCACGGTTGGCGACAAAGGCATAGCTGGCATCATGTCGGCGAAAACGATATTCGTCGGTCCAGTCGTTAGCGTTTCCGTCAATGACGGCGCGCATACCGCGCAGCACGCGTTGCCTGTCTTCCGGATGGATGCGTTCGGACCAGGAGTGGCTGTTGGGATCAATGTCACCCGCCCGGTAGCCGAACTGCGCGTGCATGCCGTCGCTCCACCAGATCGAGTCGTCGCCGAGGTCCCAGTCCCAGATCGTATCGGTGGTGGCACGGGCGACATTGCGAAAGCGTTCATTGGTAATGCGCTGGTGGTCAGCCGCTGCTGCTGCGTTGGTGATGTCCTTGGCAATGCCATAGATGCCGATGGCGACACCATCGATCATGATCGGCAGGTTGGTTACCTGGAGCAAAATTGTTGTGCCGGATTTGACGTTGCTCCGCATTTCGTAGGTCGCACTGGTACCAGCGAGCGCCAGCAAAAAATGGTCGAACACGATTTGCTGGTGGCTTTCGGCGATCAGCGAAAAATAGGTGGTGCCGATTAATTCCGCTGCGCTGTAACCGAGCAGCATTTCGGCGGCCGGATTGAGTGCGACAAAATTGCCGCGTATGTCAAACGAAGCGACCGCGTCCGGATGCTGATCGAACAGCGAGCGGTAATGCTGGGCAGTGATGGTGGTGTCGAGGAGAGGGGCCGCTGCTGGGGTGTCGTCCGGGATCATGTCAGGTCCTTGCCTGGTCTTGTTCGCGTTCCAGCAGCGTCCAGCCTGCCATGAACATCGCGGCGATGGAAGGGCCGACCACGAAGCCACTGAGCCCGAAGATCGAAATGCCGCCGACGGTCGAAATCAGCACCACGTAGTCCGGCATCTGGGTGTCCTTGCCGACCAGCAGCGGGCGCAGGATATTGTCGACCAGACCGATCACCAGCACGCCAAAGACAATCAGCGTGACGCCCTGCCAGATCGCGCCGGTCAGCAGGAAGTAGATCGCCACCGGGCCCCAGATCAACGCTGCGCCGATAGCCGGCAACAGCGACAAGACCGCCATCAGTACGCCCCACAGCAGCGCACCCTGAATGCCGAGGAACGCGAACATGATGCCGCCGAGCGCACCCTGGCTAGCGGCAACGACGATGTTGCCTTTTACGGTGGCACGGATCACGGTGGCGAACTTGGCAATCAGCTGCTTTTTCTGTTCACGTTCCAGCGGAATGGCATGCTTGATACGGGCAGACAGTGTCGCGCCATCGCGCAGCAGAAAAAACAGCAGGTACAGCATCATGCCGAAACCGATGACGAACTCAAACGTGTTCTGGGTGATATTGAGAACCTGACTCGCGATGGTCTGGCTGCCTTGCTGGATGACCTGCGACACCTTGACTTGCAGTTCGGTGAAATCCGCCATGCCGACGCGCTGCAATTGCGTGACCAGCCACTGCGGCAGCGCCGCGATAATCTGCTGGAAGTACGTGCCAAAGTCGAGCGAACCCGTGCGAATTTTCTGATACACCAGGGCACCTTCCTGCGCCAGCGACACGCCGATCAGTGTCAGCGGCAGAATTACGATGAACAGCACCAGCATCAGCGTGGCCAGTGCTGCCAGCGTAGGGCGCTGGCCTAAGCGAGTGAGCAGACGCCGGTGCAGGGGGGCGAACAGCAGCGCCAGCACCGAAGCCCAGAACACGGCACCAATGAAAGGCAGCAGGATCCAGCCGAAGGCAACGGTGACCACGACCAGCAAAAGCAGGAAGAATTTTTGGTGTAATGCGGGATGCGTCATGGGCGCTCCTGGTCTAAAGGCGGAAGAGTTCGCTGCATCGTACCTGATGCGCGTTGTCTCTCAGTAAAACCTACTGAAAGGGCGTCAGATGCCAAGCGCATCGGAGCGCCAGCGCGCGATCCGTTGATTCGACAAATGGTGCAGATACCATACCAGCAAGACTGCCGCGATCGACAGACCCAGTGTCAGTCCGATCCAGAAACCGGTCGCCATCATCGGTGCCGCGGGTGCCCATGGCATCCAGGCGGGTGCCAGTCCCAGCACGCAACCGAGCGGAATCGAAAACCCCCAGAACGCCATCAGATGAATCAGCATTGGCGGCCGGGTGACCTTGTAACCGCGGATCGCACACGAGGCCGCGACCTGGGTCGCATCGGACAGCTGGAACAAGGCGGCCAGCAGCAGCAGATGCGCGGTCAGTTCCTGGACTGCCGGATCGGAGGTGTAAGCCGCGGCGATCTGATAGCGAAACAGGGTGATGAAGGCGGCCGACACGACGGCAAAGGCAAGCGACAAACCGACTCCGACCCACGCCACGAAGCGGGCGCGTTGCGGATCGCCTTCGCCAGCGGCCTGACCGACACGGGTCAGCAGCGCAATGCCGATCCCGAGCGGAACCATGAATACCAGCGAAGAAAAATTCAGCGCAATCTGGTGCGCCGACACGGTGACCGCGCCGAAACGTGCGACCAGCAAACCGATCATGCAGAAGGCACTGACCTCGGCAAAATAGGTCACGCCAATTGGCAAACCCATCTTCAGCAGACGCAGGATTTCAGGCCAGTCAGGCCGCTCCCAGTGGGTGAATGGCATGCTGCTGCGGTACGCCGGCGCGTGCCGTATCCACCAGATCATGGCTGCGAGCATCAGCCACAAGCCGAGGCAGGTGGCCCATGCGCAACCTACCGCACCGAGTTGCGGAAAACCCCAGTTGCCAAAAATCAGCAACCAGTTGACGAAGACATTGAACAGCAATCCGATCAGGGCAACTACCATCGCCGGTTTGGTCTGGTTCAGGCTGGCGCTGTAGCCGTACAAGACCCGGAATGCTGTAAACGGCAGTGCGCCGATGCTGATGATGTGGACGAATAGCGTGGCCTTGTCGCGCACCAGCGGTTCCAGGCCGAGGTGGTCGAAGATGAGCGTCGAGCAGTTGGTCAGTACCGTCGCGATCAGACCGATGCCAACGGCTTTCCATAGCGATTGTCGTACTGCATGCGGAATCCGCGACGGCGTGCCGGCACCGACTTCGTGGGCGACCACGGCATTGATGGCCATCATGATGCCCATCACGGTGACGATCACGATGGTCCAGATCGACGCCCCCAGCGACACGGCCGCCAGGTCGTCGGCACTCAGGTGGCCGGTCATTGCCACATCGGCGACCGACATGCCCACGGTAGCCAGTTGACCGATCACCACAGGCCAGGCCAGGTGCCATAACTTGGCCACTTCGGTGAGAACGGCGGTACGGCGGCTGGGAACAGTGATCGGCATCGAGGTGGGCAAACTTATTTTGGAGTGCGGATTTTACTCTTGGCAATACTGTCGTGCTGATCGCCGTGCTTATTTTTGATGGTCTATTTTGTAGCGCGCTTGTCGTGTCACGAAACCATCGAATGCTTGCAGCAAGTGTTGCAGCTCGCCTGCCGGTTCGCCCAGTTGCAGCAGTGCATGGCAGGTCGCTTCGAGTGTTGATAGCTGGTCGGCGCGCTGGGCTTTGCGAATGTGATAGTGCGAGGCCGGCGCATCCTGCAACGTCAGGCGCGGCAATTGCTGCAGGCGTGGATCGCGAAACAGCATTTTTCGGCTCTTGCGCCAGGTGCCATCCAGTACAATCACGCGCAATCGCATCAAGTCCGTACCGGCCAGCGACGGCGATGCCGGGCTTCCGGGCTGATCCGGATACAGCAATACCGTATGACGGTCCGCCAGCAGCGTTTGCCATTGTGCTTCGGTGAATGTTTCACCCTGCACCAGTTGGCTACCGGACAGGCTCAGTTGCAGTAGTCGTGCGCTGCCCTTGGCGTTGTCGGTTTCCAGCGGATGCTGCAAGATGACGACCTCGGTCGATACAGTTACCGGCGTGATCCACGCGCAGATGCAGGTGGTCTGCGGTCGCAGACAGCGCGCACAGTGCGCGCGCCGCGCAGGCAGTTCCGATTTCATTACTATGTTGACCTTACCCTGAAGAACACCATGCCAAAAAATAAAAAGCCCGCTCCCCGTAAATCGGCCGAATCGCCGGAGCAAAAAGACGAAGCGATGACGCGGCAATTATGTGCGTTGTCAGCCTACCTGGCGGGTAGCCCGGCGAAGAATGCCACGACGGTGCAGAACCGGGAAGACTTTTACAAGATCATCAGGAAATGCCTGCATCAGAAAAAAGACGACATCCTTTACGAAGCGCTGGAATGGACCCGTCAGGATGCCGTCCGTGCGCATGTGCTGCTCAAAGAAGCCATGGAAGAAGTCGCCGAAGTCGTCGTGATCGCCCGCCCGGGTGGCGCAGCCACCGAGATCAATGCCTTCGTCATCCCGCTGTTCCTGCACACCACCGGCGGCTTGAAAGGCGCGCAGTGTTTTCAGGATCAGGAAGCCTACGAACTGCTGACCCGCAGCTTGCAGGAAGCCGGACTGGAAAGTCCGGACGCCACGGTCGTGCTGGTCAATCACGCTTATCAGCTCGATGAAATCGACAGCATCACGTTTAGCCATCTGCATGAAATGGTCCGCGACGCCCATGCATCGATGCACGACATGCGCGCGGCCACCGCGACAGCGATTTCGCGCAGCTTTGCCGAGCCGATCGACGAACCGTTTGCGGCCGATGACCTGGCTGTTGAATTGCGTTTTCTGCTCGGCTTTTCAATGAAATCGGTGGACGACAAGTTTTATCAGGCACCGGCCGACGAAGCCGCTGCCGATGCCTGGTACGCCGCACGTGAAAGTCGTTTCCAGCAATGGACCGAGCAAGTCACGCCCCTGGTACGGCGTTGTTTTGGTCCGGCCGAGCGGGAGGTCGACGTGCATTTCCTTTATCAGGATCTGTTTCATGGCGGCAAAGAGCGCGGGATTGCCGAGTACTTCATGTTGCAGATGATGTCGGACCTGAACCATGCGTTGAGCGAGCAGGGCGTGGACGTTGCCGCGACCTATGCCGTAGTCGGACCGGCCGAAGTCGGTGATGAGAAAGTATTGCGCGTCAATCTGTACGCCAGCAGTGATGCGGCGTTGGTGGCATCGTCGGAAAAGCCGTTGTTACAGACGGCCGATCTCGACAGCGAACTGGCTGACGTGCGCGATGCGCTGGGCATGATCGGCATCGTGGCGATCTCGGTTGCGCAGGGTTTTGACGAGGAAGGTGTGCCGGTCGGCGTTGCCGGCTAAGGTTGCGGCGCTGCGGCTACTTGCCGATCCGGTCACCGAACAGGGTCAGCAGCACGCCGCCCAACACCACCGCGACACCGATCAGTCGCACCGGCGACACGGGGCGCAAGTCCGAGCCGAACAATCCGAAATTGTCGACCGTGATCGACATCAGCAATTGTCCGGCGATGATCAGCACCAGCATGCTGGTCAGGCCGATGCGGGGTGCGAGGAAGGCGGTCGTAAACAGAAAACCTGCCCCCAGCACGCCACCGGCAAATACCCACGGCGGCTGACCGGGCAGGGCAGCGAGGCTGTTGCCAACGCCACCGCGCGCGACTGCCGCAATGGTCAGCACGATCGTACCGATACAAAAGGAAATCAATGCAGCCATCACGGTGTTGCCGCCGACGTTTAGCGCGAGCCGGCCATTGATGGCGGCCTGCATCGAGATCGCCGCGCCAGCGCAAAATGCCATGACATACAACAGGCTGTTCATGCGCTTACAGCGCCTTCAACATCGAACGCACGGCATCCTGCGCGGCCGGATCACTCAAGCCCAGATCGGGTTTGGTCTCGACCAGTTTGCTGCGGTGTGCCGCCGGCCAGCCGAAGGCATCATCGTCGATGGCAAACCAGTTAGCTGGCTTGCGTCGTTCGACATCGCCGAGCACCTGCAAGCCACGCGACATCGTATCGAATGCCGTTTGCGACAGACCGGGATGATGGAAGGTCGAACCGATCACGCGGTCCTGCAAGCCCGGCGATAAATCATATTTGGCCGTATCGAAACTGACGGCGCGCACCCAGCTGGTCGACAGCACAATTTTCAGGTCCGGATAGGGGGCCAGCAGTTCGTCGAGGATGGGCATCCATTCAAAAAAACTCCGTTCGGCCTTGGCCAGGTAAAGGCCGCGCTTGCGGTTGCGCATGACCATGCTGTCGTGCAGTACGCCATTGAAATCGAGGTAGAGGATGTTCATCGTGAATCGGTGTTGTTAAGGGTGTCGGGGTGAAGAGTCGGGAGGCAGGCAATCAATGAGGGCTTGCACGTGCGGATCGGTTTTGCCGAGCAGGTCGAGGGCGTCGGCCAGTTCGGTCAGGTAATCGCGGTTGCGTCCGCTTGGTCCGCTGGCAGCGGCAATCTGGTCGGCGATCGCGGCATCGGCTGCCGGTCCAAGGTAGGCCGCATTATCCGGGTCGGCAATATACACCAGCCCCTGGGCGTTGCTGCCATCGTCAAATGTCAGGGTCGTGCTGAAACGCAGGTAGCCATTTTTTTCACGATGATCAAGGTAATCGAAAACGTCAGGCCGGATCAGATAGGCCATGCCGGAACACGTCGCTCCGGCTTGTGGTGCCAGCGTCACGACACGCCCCGGATAGTCTGGCGTGCCGCGATGATCGTGCGAGCCTTGCCAGAAGCGCCGCACATGACCATGGATGCTGGCCGGTTTGCGCTCAAGGTAAGCAAAATCTGCCTTGAAAATCAGCGAGCCATAGCCAAACAGCCAGACTTGTTCGTGCTCGCCAAAGCGATGCCGCAGACGATTGACGGCGGTCGTGTCGATGTCCATGGCAACGGTGCGGGTCAGGCTTTTTTCAGGAAACAGGTTTTCAGGACCAGTCCTTTGACTTTGTCGACATTGCATTCGACTTCTTCCGGGTCATCGGTCAATCGGATGTTCTTGGCGATGGTGCCGCGCTTGAGCGTGACCGAGGTGCCCTTGACTTTCAAGTCCTTGATGAGACTGACTGAATCACCGTCTGCGAGCAGGTTGCCATTGCTATCTTTTACGTCCACGAAAAATTCCTTGTCTTGGTCAAGCGACGCATTATAAGCGAGTGGGCTGCTTTGCCTGCCGAAGTTACCGTATTGCGGCGCAGGCAATCGCCCGTAAATGCGACTGGTTTGCATTCGCAAGCGAACTTTGCTACGCTTGCCTTCTCTTTTTAACGGGCGGGCTCCATGAATCCATTTGGCACAGCAGTAGCATCATTGTTCATCCTGGCGGCGATCCCGGCAGCGGCACAGGAAAATGTCGTCAATATTTATTCGGCACGGCACTACCAGACTGACGAAGCCCTGTACGGAAACTTCACGAAGCTCACTGGGATCAAGGTTAACCGTATCGAAGCAGGTGAAAACGAATTGCTGGAGCGAATCAAGAACGAAGGCATCAACAGTCCGGCCGATGTGTTCATCACCGTCGATGCGGCCCGTCTGGCCAAAGCCGACGAGCTCAATCTGTTTGGCCCGACTAATTCGACGCTGCTGGCCGAACGCGTACCGGCTAACTTGCGTACTGATGACTGGTACGCGTTTTCGACCCGCGCCCGTGTCATCGTCTACAACAAGGTGGCGATGAATCCAGCTGAAATACAGACCTACGACGACCTTGCCAATCCGCGTCTGAAGGGTAAAGTCTGTGTGCGTTCAGGATCCCATCCTTACAACCTGTCGCTAGGTGCCTCGTTCCTGGCGCACCAGGGCGAAGAAAAAACCAGTGCCTGGGCCAAAGGTATGGTCAGTAATTTCGCTCGTTCACCGAGGGGCGGCGATACCGATCAGATCCGCGCAGTGGCCGCAGGCGAGTGTGGTGTGGCGCTGGCCAATTCGTATTACGTCGCGCGCCTGATGCGCTCGGACAAGCCGGAAGACCGCAAGGCGATGTCGTCGATCGGTATTGTCTGGCCGAATCAGGCAACCACCGGCACGCATGTCAATATTTCCGGTGGCGGTTTGCTGAAAAATGCGCCGCACAAGCAAGCTGGGGTGAAATTCCTTGAGTATCTGGCGTCGGATCAGGCGCAAGTGTATTTTGCGGACGGTAACAATGAATGGCCAGTGGTCACTAGCGTCAAGATCAGCAATCCGGCGCTGGAGCAAATGGGCAAGTTCAAGCCCGAGACGCTCAACGTTGGTGTGCTGGCGAAAAACCAGAATGAAGTGCAGAAGATTTATGATCGGGCGGGCTGGCAATAAAGTCAGGCAGTTTTTAAAAAAAGGCGCTGCGGCGCCTTTTTTTATCTAACTTTTTTGCTGCGTGTAATTTGCCAGGACACCAGAATCAGCGGCAAGATCCCGACCACAACGATGGCCAGCGACGATGTCGAGGCTTCGCCGAGTCGCTCGTCGGAGGCTAGGGTGAAGGCCTGCGTGGCCAGCGTATCGAAGTTGAACGGTCGCATCACCAGCGTGGCGGGCAACTCCTTCATGACATCGACGAATACCAGCAAACCGGCTGTCAGCAATGCGCCGCGCAGCAATGGCAGATGGATGTGCCAGAGCGTGCTTGCCTGGCCATAACCGAGCGAGCGGGCGGCATCATCCATCGATGGCGTAATTTTGCTCAGGCTGGTTTCGACGGTTTGCAGCGATACCGTCAGGTAGCGCACCAGATAGGCATAGACGAGAGCGGCAATGCCACCGGTCAGCAGCAATCCTGGGTTGTGTCCGGTCCACGACAGGATGCTGGCAGCCAGCCAGGCATCGAGCCGGGTGACCGGTATCAGCACGCCGACGGCAATCACTGATCCGGGAAAGGCGTAGCCCAGTCCGACGGTGCGGTTGAGCAGGATCGGCCAGATTTTTCGGGACAGCCGTGCGCTGTATGCCAGCAGCACGGCGATCGATACCGCGATCAGGGCGGTCACTGCCGCGAGGATGAAGCTGTTGCGCGCCAGGACCAGGAAGCGCGCACCGAACTGCGCATCGCCATTGTTCAGTGCCATATCCAACAGCAGTCCGGCCGGCAACAGAAAGCCGAGCGTCAGCGGAATCAGGCAAATCAGCGCAGCGCCCCATCCTTTCCAGCCTTGCAGGCGCATGCTGGCGTGCGGGCGATTGCGTCCGGTCGTGTTGTTGAAGCGCGCGCGGCCGCGTGAAAATCGTTCCAGAAAAAGGATGAGCGCCACGAAGCACAGTAGCCCGGTTGCCAGTTGTGCCGCGGCGATATGATCACCGAGGGAAAACCACGCGCGGTATATGCCGGTGGTGAAAGTCTGCACGCCAAAATACGAGACCGCGCCGTAGTCGGCCAGCGTTTCCATCAGCGCCAGCGAGGTGCCGGCGACAATGGCCGGGCGCGCCAGCGGTAGCGAAACCCGGAAAAAACTTTGCCACGGTCCCAGTCCGAGCGAACGGCCGACTTCGAGCATGCCGCTGGCGCGTTCCAGAAAGGCGGCGCGCGCCATCAGATACACATACGGATACAGCACAAAAATGAAGACCGCGACCGCGCCGCCCAGCGTGCGCACATCGGGGAACCAGTATTGGCCCGGCTCCCAGCCGAGACCATCGCGCAGCCAGGTTTGTACCGGTCCGACAAATTGCAGGAAGTCGGTATAGGTGTAAGCCATCACGTAGGCCGGTACCGCCATCGGCAAAACCAGAGCCCATTCAAAAATACGCCTACCCGGAAAGGTATGAACACTGACCAGCCAGGCGGTCGGGACGCCAACCAGAATGACGCCGACCGAGACCGCGACGCACAGGATCAGCGTGTTGGCAATGTAGGTTGGCAAGACGGTGGAGGCCAGGTGTTCCCAGGTATCGGAGCCGTCGCCGACAGCAAACAGATTGGCCACGACGCTCAGGATCGGTAACGCCACCAATGCCGCAATAAGGATGGCCAGTATGCCCAGCAATGACCAGTGTCGACGGGGCGCTGTTCGCGCAATGGATGTCGTGATGGTCTGCAAAATAAGCCTGTATCAAAAGGCGAATTATAATTGACGCTCTCTATTCACTGGGCGACGCAATGGCTTTATTGGAATTGCAGGACGTGAGCTACGCCTATGGCGCGCAAAAAGTGGTCGAGCAATTGTCGTTGCGGCTACCCGCCGGTTCGATCGGTTGCCTGCTTGGTCCGTCCGGTTGCGGCAAGACGACGGTGTTGCGTTGCATCGCCGGATTTGAAACGGTCAGCAGCGGCACGATCCGGGTGGCTGGCGATCTGCTCAGCAGTCCGGCCTTGCATGTGGAGGCCGAGCGTCGCCGCATCGGCATGGTGTTTCAGGATTACGCGCTGTTTCCGCATCTCACTGTGATCGACAACATCGCCTTTGGTTTGCGCGGCAGTCCGGTGGCGGCGCAGCAGGCGCGCGTGCAGGCATTGCTGGAGACGGTTGGCCTGGCAGGTCAGGGCGAAAAATTCCCGCATGAATTGTCGGGTGGCCAGCAGCAACGGGTCGCGCTGGCCCGGGCGCTGGCACCGCGTCCCCGACTGCTGTTGCTCGACGAGCCATTTTCAAACCTGGATGTCGAGTTGCGCGAGCGACTGGCGCTGGAAGTGCGCAGCATTCTTATTGCCGAAGGGATCACTGCGATTCTGGTCACGCATGATCAGCATGAAGCGTTCACCATCGCTGACGTGATCGGCGTCATGCATGAGGGCCGCATCCAGCAATGGGATACGCCCTACAACCTGTATCATCAGCCGGCAAACCGCTTCGTCGCGGATTTTGTCGGGCAGGGCGTGTTCCTGCCGGGCGAAGTGGTCAGTGCCAGCCGCATCCAGATTGAGCTGGGCATCTTGTCGAGCAACATGCTCGCTGGCGGCGATGCCGATGCCATCGCCGGTAAAGTTGGCAGCCGCGTGACGGTTCTGCTGCGCCCCGATGACGTGGTGCACGACGATGCCAGCCCGCTGCAGGCAGAGGTGCTGGCCAAGGCCTTTCGCGGCGCGCATTTCTTGTACACCTTGCAGCTAGCCAGCGGCGCGCAGGTGCTGTCGCTGGTGCCTAGCCACCACAATCATGCGATCGGCGAACGCATCGGCATGCGACTTGATGTGGATCATGTCGTCGTGTTCCGCGTGGACGAGTAATCCTGCTCTAGACCAGCATGCGGAGCAATGTCTGCAAGGTATCGGCTTCGTCGACCGGCTTGTCATCGCGCATGCGCAACATGCGCGGAAAACGGACCGCAATCCCCGACTTGTGGCGCGGTGAACGGCCAATGCCTTCAAAGCCGATTTCAAATACCAGTGTCGGCGTAACGCTACGCACCGGGCCGAATTTTTCGATCGTGGTCTTGCGGATGCGTGCATCAACCAGCGCGATTTCAGCATCAGTGAGGCCCGAATACGCTTTGGCAAACGGCACCAGCGTGCGGCTGCCATCGCTGGCTTCATCCCACACGGCAAAGGTGTAATCGGTATAGAGCGAGGCGCGCCGGCCATGTCCGCTTTGGGCGTAAATCAATACCGCATCGACGCTATACGGATCGACTTTCCATTTCCACCAGACGCCCACATCCTTGGTCCGGCCAACGCCGTAGCGGGCATCGACCGCCTTGAGCATCATGCCCTCGACGGCGCGTGCACGGGACTGCGACCGCACGGCGGCCAGCGTTTCCCAGTCGGCTGCGACAATCAGCGGCGACAGTTTTAGCTGGTCCGAACCGACGCCGGCGACCACGCGTTCCAGCACGGCACGCCGTGCCGATTGGGTTTCTTCGCGCAAGTCAATGCCGTCGTGTTCGAGCACGTCATAGGCCATCAGCACGGCCGGCAGTTCGGCAAGCAATTTCGCACTCAGTGTCTTGCGTCCGATGCGTTTTTGCAGCTCGGAAAAAGGCGCATGGGTATCGGTACCCCAGATCAGGATTTCGCCATCGATGACGGTTCCTTCGGGCAGAGTGATGGCCGCGATTTCCGGAAAGCCTTCACTGATCAATTCTTCGCCGCGTGACCAGACCCAGGACTGGTTATCGCGACGTACGAGCTGGGCGCGGATACCATCGTATTTCCATTCGACTTGCCAATTGGCCAGCGGTCCCAGCGAGGCCGGTTCGGCCTGCAACGGATGCGCCAGAAAAAACGGAAACGGCTGGCCGCCTCGCAGTGCCTGCTCCTGATCCGAGGTCGCTGCCACCAGTGCCGTGAAGCGTGCGGCGCTGGGACGCTGGCGCGCATCGGTCCAGCCCATCAGGCGTTGCGCGATCAGCTTGCTGTCGAGCGCGGCGACTTCGGCCAGCGCACGCGTGACCAGCAGCTTTGACACGCCAACCCGAAAGCCACCACCGATCAGCTTGACCAGCAAGAAGCGTTCGCGCGGTTCCAGTTCATCCCAGTACGTCAGCATCGCCGTGCGGATGGTTTCGGGTGGCGCACCGCGCAATGGCGTGATGCGCTCATCCATCCAGCGTGCCAGTCCGAGATCGCTCTGGCGTTGCGGTGCCGGCAGGATATGCGCAATGGTTTCGGCCAGGTCACCGACCGCGTGATAGCACTCGTCGAACAGCCAGTCATCGAGGCCGGCCGCTTCGGTTGCGTACTGCCGCAGCAGCTTGGTCGGCACCGCCTGACGCGGCTTGCCACCGGCGAGGAAATACACAGCCCATGCGGCATTCTCCGCTGGCGCACAGCGAAAGTACGCCACCAGCTGCGCCAGCTTGCGAGTGGTCGAGGTGGTCGCATCGAGTGCGTCGTACAGGCTGGCAAATTCACGCATGGTCCACCGCCGGTTCTGGTTGGCTATCGTCTTCCTCGATACCGTATTCGGTCTGGAAAGCACCGGCTTCGAGGCCGTTTTGCTGCAGCCAGCGCACCATCACGCCAACCTGTCCGTGCGTGACGATGACCCGCTGTGCGCCAGTCGCCTTGATGGCCTGCATCAGGCCGGGCCAGTCGGCGTGGTCCGACAGCACGAAGCCGCGATCGACCGCACGTCGTCGCCGGGCACCGCGCATGAGCATCCAGCCACTGGCAAAGGCGTCGCTGTAATCGCCAAAGCGCTTGAGCCAGGACGAGCCTGCTGTCGCCGGCGGGGCCAGTACCAGTGCGCGCTTCAGATCGGCCTTGTCCGTGATGTCGGTGACCAGTCGGGTGTCGGGGAGGGCGATGCCGGCGGCGCGGTAGACGCGATTCAGCGGCTCTGCGGCGCTGTGACAAATGATCGGACCGATGGTGTGATCGACGCCAGCAAGCAGGCGCTGCGCTTTGCCGAACGAATAGCAGAACAGCACACTGGCGCGACCGTCGGCGGCATTGGCGCGCCACCAGTCGTTGATCTCGTCGAAGATCCGTTGTTGTGGTTGCCAGCGATAAATCGGCAGGCCGAAGGTGGATTCGGTGATGAAGGTGTCGCAACGGACCGGCTCGAACGCAGCGCAGGTAGCGTCTGACTCGACCTTGTAATCGCCTGACGCGACCCAGACTTCGCCTTTGTATTCGATGCGGACCTGCGCCGAGCCGAGCACATGGCCGGCCGGATGCAGCGAAATCGTCACGCCGTTATGCAGCAGGGTTTCGCCGTAGGCCAGTGTCTGCAAATTGATCTTGCCGAGCCGGCTGTGCAGGATGCCGGCACCGGCCGCCGTCGCCAGATAATGGCCATGGCCGGTACGTGAATGGTCGGCGTGCCCATGCGTGATGACGGCGCGGTCGACCTTGCGCCACGGGTCGATATAGAACTGTCCCGGTACGCAGTACAAGCCTTCGGGGCGGGCAACAATCAGGTCAGCCATGAACACTCATCGGGATGAAAAACCATGAGTCTGGCGCAGATCGGCAAAGTGCGTCGGCACCACTGCAGCGTGCACTTGCTAGCCAGCCCGCTGAAGGTTTAGCCATCGTCCAACGCGTGTGCCGAAGAGATTGACGCCCAACCCGCCCAGCACCAGCATGCCGGCAACAATCTTCCACCATTGCATTGGTTCGCCCAACAGCAGCGTCGCACTGAGCATGCCGGTGACCGGCACCAGCAGCGCAAACGGCGCGATGGTCGAGGTGGGGTACTTGCGCATCAAAATCGACCAGATGCCAAATCCGACCAGTGTGTTCGGATACGACTGGAACAGGATCGCCCACGCCGATGTCCAGTTCAGTTGCGTGGCCGCCTTGATCCAGGCATCGACACCTTCGACCAGCAGCGAGGCCACGACCAACGGTGGCACCGCCAGCAACGAGGCCCAGACCACCAGTTCGATCGCATTGACCTTGCCCATTTGCTTGGAAAAAATGTTTGCCGTTGCCCACGACAGACCGGCGGCGATCACCATCACGAAACCAATGACAGTCGGCTTCGCATCCAGTTGCGAGGCCACCAGCGCCATGCCGGCCAGCGCGATCAGGGCACCGGCAATTTGCGGCAAGTGAGGGCGTTCGCCCAGCAGCAACACGGCCAGGCCGATCGTGAAAAAGACTTGCAGCTGGATGACCAGCGACGCCAGCCCCGGTGGAAATCCCAGCTCGATACCCGAGTACAACAACGTGAACTGCAGCGCAAACTGGAACAGCGCGAAGCCCGCCAGCAAACGAAATGGCAGCGTTGGACGCTTTACAAAGAACACCAGCGGCAAGGCCGCAAACAGGAAACGCAGCGCGGTGAACAGGATGGGCGGCAAACCCTGCAAGCCCAGTTTGATGACGACGAAGTTCGATCCCCAGATGATGACGACAGCGAGAGCGAGCAGGATATCGGTGGGTTGCATGATCGGGGCGAATGGAAATGAAGGCCCGATTGTACGGCTTGCCGGCAGGTTGTCCGGGACATTACCCTTTTGCAGAACCGATTGCTGAGCGATATCGACAGAGTTGACCGGATGCGGCATGATCGAAACCATTGCACGCATCACTGCGCGTGGCCGTGACCTGAGTTCAACCCGTTACCTGTGATTGCGTCCATGACAGCTGATTATTCTCCACCCTCCAATACTGACAAGACGTCGGTCCGTGATGCACTTCTGCAAAAGATCAGCAGCGACTCGGCCTTGCCGGCACTGGGCAGTTCGATTTGCCAGGTGATCCAGCTGGCTTCATCCGGTGATGAGGCAGTTCGCAATCTGGCGCATTACGTGTTGTCGAATGCTGGCCTGACTCAGAAAATGCTTCGCCTTACCAACACGGTGTTTTATCGCGCCGCCTCCGGCGGACAGGTAACCACGATCTCGAAGGCCATTTTCTTGCTGGGTTTCGATGCAGTGAAAACCAGTGCGCTGGCGATGCTGCTGGTCGACGGGATGTCGGGCAAGCATGCGCAAGATGTGAGGGCCGAGTTATCACAAGCCCTGTGCGCCAGTATCGTCGGCCGTGAATTGGCGCGACGCAGTCATTTCAAGGATTCCGAAGAAGCGGCCGTGGCTGCCCTGTTCAAGAACATGGGACGCTTGCTGGTGGCGTCGCGTGATCACCCGCTTTATGAGGAGATTGCCACGCTGATGCGTACCAGCGGCCTGTCGGCTGCACGGGCTTCGCTGGTATGTATCGGGTGTAGTTACGAAGCGCTGGCCGAAGGCGTACTCAATGAATGGCAGATCCCCGACAGTATTGTCAAGGCGCTCGCGCCGTTGCCGGTTGGAGCCGTCAAGGTTGCGCGAAGCCGACCTGAGTGGCTGCAGCAGGTAGCGGCATTTAGCGCGGCTGCAGCGGCCCTGATTATCGAGAAGCGTGATCCGGCGGACGACACGGCCAGTCGCTTGCTGCTGGAGCAATTCGGCACGGCACTGAACCTTGATCAGGCTGACATGGTCGCGTTGTATAAAACGGTGATCGCGCAAAGCCGGGCACTGATTGCGTTGAATGGACCGGAGCCATTGCCCGAGGCAAGCCAGATTTCTATCGCGCAGGACTCGATATTGCCATCAGACATCATGCTGCACGGTGAACCGGACATGGACATGGTCGTCGAGACCTTTTACCCGAGCGGAAAGCCGATGAACGCACGGTTGCGGCTATTGGCTGGCGTGAAAGACGTCACCGAAATGATCTCTTCAGGCCGCTGCAAGACCAATGAGTTGATATTGCTGGTCCTCGAAACGCTCATCCATAGTCTGGGATTTCGCTTCGCGACGCTGTGCGTGTTCGATTCCCGGAGTGGTCAATGTCGTGCACGGTTGTCGTTGGGGCATTGTCCGCCATCGGTTCAGCCCGAACTCGTTTTCTCAACGGCGAATGGCCGCGATCTGTTTGGTCTGGCATTGGCCAATGACGCCGACTTGCTGATTTCGGATGCCGGCGCGACCAACATTGCCGCACTGATTCCCGCCTGGCATCGCAGCTTGTTGCCCGATGCCCGCAGTTTTATTGTCTTGCCGTTGCTGATCACGGGAAAGCCATTCGGACTGGTGTATGCCGATCGAATTCATACGGCACCGGAGGGTATCCCGAGTGAAGAGACCGCCCTGATCAAGATGCTGAAAGGGCAGGTCCTGGCAGTACTGAAGCCGCACCATTGATCGCCATGATCCTAGCGCAGCAGTAACCAGACGGCGAGCGCTGCGCCCAATGCAGCACAGCAGAGTAGCAGGACGCTGCGTGGCGTCGGCATGCCAGCGGTCGCGTGTCGTGCTTCAGGTTCGCTCAAGGCCATGCGCAGTCGTCGCCGGGTGAGTTTGCTGGCGGCCAGATAACGCCGGATATCCAGCATCATGTCGGCCGCGTGTTGATATCGCTTGTTGGGCTGCTTGCTCATGGCTTTCATGGCGATGCGTGATAACGCCTTCGGCATCCTCGCATCGAGCGCATGGGGATGCTCCGGAATGTCGTTCTTGATCAGTTCAAGCAGCGTGTCCGTCTCGACCGCATGAAACGGCGTGCGCCCTGTCAGCATTTGATACATGACGGCACCGAGCGAATAGATATCGGTCCGGTGGTCGACGCGCTGGCCGCTGCCCTGCTCGGGGGACATGTAGTTGGGCGTGCCGAGCAGGTTGTTGCAAAACAGCGTGTTGGGATTGTCGGTGGAAGCGATGTGGACAGCGACGCGGTTCGGTGCGCGTGCGATGCCAAAGTCAATCAGCTTGGGTTGATGATCGTCGACCAGAAAAATATTGGCCGGCTTGATATCCCGATGCACGACGTGGTGACGATGGGCATGATCGAGCGCACCGGCCAGCTTGGAGCAGATCGCGGCGATCCCGTCGAATTCAAAGTTGTGGCCGGTGTTGAGCAGGGTGCTCAGCGCACTGCCCTCGAGGTGCTCCATCACAAGATACGTTTCCGGTCCCTCAATGGAGGCTTCAAAGATCGTCACGATGTGCGGATGAGACAGTCGCGCTGTCGCACGCGCTTCGTTGATGAGTTGCCGGTCCTGCATGCGGCGTTGTTGCGGCGACAGGTTGCAGTGAAACGTCTTGATCGCGACCGGTCTGTCGATGATCGGATCATGTCCCAGATACACGGTGCTGAGCGTTCCGCGACCAAGTTCGCGCGTGATGTGAAAGCGCCCGATCCGGTTGCGGGACGGCATGGCGGGAGTCGAAGAGGCGTGCAGGCTCATGGTAAGGAACGTGTCAAATAAACATGCTACACGCTACCCGCGCACGGACGCTGCCGTCAACCGACCTGGTCAGATGTCGGCGCTATTGGCAGTGCGGAACGGATTGCGTTCGTGCAGTTCATCCATGTAGGACTCGATACCGCCGGTTTCACGTTCCAGAAAGCGTTCAATCGCATCTGAAAAAGACGGGTGCGCCAGCCAGTGTGCGGACCAGGTTTTTTGTGGAAGGAAACCGCGTGCCATCTTGTGCTCGCCCTGAGCGCCGCCTTCAAAACAGGTCAGACCATTGGCAATGCAATATTCGAGTGGCTGGTAATACGCTGTCTCGAAATGCAGACAAGGGACATCGGCAATGGCACCCCAATAGCGCCCGTAAAGCGTATGGCCATTGTGGATAACCAGCGATGCCGCGATGGGACTGCCGGCCCGCTCTGCGATGATCAACAGGATGTTGTGACCCATCGTGGCACCGATGCGCAGGAAGAACTCGAGGCTGAGATACGGCGTTGAATGGTGTTCGGTATAGGTTTGCGCATAGCAGCGATTAAAAAATTCCCAATCAGCTGCGCTGGCATCGGTGCCGGCAACCTGGCGGAAAACAATGCCTTGTTCGGCAACCTTGCGTCGTTCGGCCCGGATGTTCTTGCGCTTCTTGCGCTCCAGCGACTCGAGGAAATCATCGAAGCTGGCATAGCCAGGATTGAGCCAATGAAACTGTACGCCGGCGCGCAACATGAAGCCGGCCTCTTTCAACTGGCTTGCCTGTGCTTCAGGGGGATACAGCACATGCGTCGAGGACACCTGGCTGTTGACCTGTATGGCGCACAGCGCTTCCACCAGCGCAGTGCGTGCAGCGTCATCGCGCGCCAGCAAGCGGCCACCTGTTACTGGTGTAAAGGGAATGGATGACAGCAGCTTCGGATAATAGTCGAGGCCATTGCGCTGGTAGGCATCGGCCCAGGCCCAGTCGAACACGTACTCGCCGTACGAATGCATCTTTGCATAGAGCGGCATAGCTGCGACCAGCTGCGGTGTTGACGCCTCGTCATCCCATAAAATCAGGAATTGCGGTTGCCAGCCGGAGGCGATGGACGCACAACCGGTCTCATGCAAAGCATCCAGAAAAGCGTACGACAGGAACGGGTTGGCATCGTCCTGCAAAGCCAGCAGGCCATCCCATGCAGGCTGGCCGACGGCACTCAGGGAGGAGATGATTTGCGTGCGATAATTCACAGAGTTTCCCTATGTGGCTTTTATGCCGTTTTAACGTAGCGAGCGGAGGCGTGTGACAACCATCGGTAGTTCTTCCGGTTGCCTATGCTGCCGACCCGCTTGAATCTCTTGCTTGAAGAATTGCATCCATGACAGTCAAAGTTGCCATTGCACAAATTAACAGTACCGTCGGCGACCTGAGCGGTAATCGCGCAAGGATTTTTGCGTTTGCCGAGCGTGCTGCCGCGCAAGGTGCTGACATCGTGGTGACGCCAGAGCTGTCACTGGCGGGCTACCCTCCCGAAGACCTGCTACTACGCGAAGCATTTTACTCACAATCTGCCGAGCAAGTCGCCGGGCTGGCTGCTGACCTGGCAGTGTTTCCCGGCCTCCATGTTCTGGTCGGTTTGCCGATCATGAAAGAGGGTGCGCGTTTCAACGCCGTCGTGGTGCTTGTCGACGGTCGCATCAGCGCGACTTACTTCAAGGCTGAATTA
This sequence comes from Actimicrobium sp. CCI2.3, assembly GCF_035019065.1. Taxonomy (NCBI): domain Bacteria; kingdom Pseudomonadati; phylum Pseudomonadota; class Betaproteobacteria; order Burkholderiales; family Oxalobacteraceae; genus Actimicrobium; species Actimicrobium sp. CCI2.3. Next base: position 109,768 of record NZ_JASJWR010000008.1, read on the forward strand.
CCCAATGACGCTGTTTTCGACGAGAAAAGGTATTTTTCCGCCGGTGAGGAAGTCTGTCTATTCACGGTCAAGGGTGTGACGTTTGGCATCAATATTTGTGAAGATACCTGGTTCGAGCGCGCACCGGGTCGCGCCCGGGCTGCCGGCGCGCAGGTGTTGCTGGTGCCGAACGGCTCGCCGTATCACATGCACAAGCTGCATCTGCGTGACGACATCATGCGCGCCAATGTCTGTGCGCAGGGACTGGCGCTGGTGTACGTGAATCTGGTCGGTGGTCAGGACGAGTTGATCTTTGACGGGAATTCGTTCGTGATGGATCAGGCCGGCCAGTTGCAAGCGCAACTCAAGCATGTCGAAGAAGACTTGCAGCTGATTGAGTTCGATGGCGCTGTGCCGTTGCCTGGCAATATTGCCGAACGCCTGTCTGTCGAGGCGCAGGTCTATCAGGCGCTGGTACTGGGCGTGCGCGATTACATTGGCAAGAATGGTTTTCCGGGTGTGTTGCTGGGCTTGTCGGGCGGGGTTGATTCGGCGCTGACGCTGGCAGTCGCCGTCGATGCGCTCGGCGCAGACAAAGTGCGTACCGTGATGATGCCGTCGCCCTACACCGCTGAAATCTCATGGATTGATTCACGCGACATGGCCAAGCGCACCGGTGTGCGCTACGACGAAATTCCCATCGCCACTTGTTTCGATGCATTCCTTGGCACACTGGCGTCCGACTTTGCCGGGTTGCCGCTCGATGCGACGGAAGAAAACATTCAGGCTCGCATTCGCGGAACGATGTTGATGGCTTTGTCGAACAAGCATGGGGCGATCGTTCTGACCACTGGCAACAAGAGTGAAATGGCGGTCGGCTACTGTACGTTGTATGGTGATATGGCTGGTGGTTTCGCCGTGCTCAAGGATATCGCCAAGACGCTGGTCTACCGCTTGTGCGCCTATCGCAATACGATTTCCCCGATTATTCCCGAACGCATTCTGACCCGCGCGCCATCGGCCGAACTGCGGCCGGACCAGACGGATCAGGATTCCTTGCCGCCTTACGAAATACTCGACGGTATCATGCAGCTGTTCATGGAAGAAAACCGCAGTGTTGACGAAGTTGTCGCAGCCGGTTTTCGGACCGAAGATGTCGCCCGCATCACTCATTTGATTAAGATCAACGAATACAAGCGTCGTCAATCGCCCGTCGGTATTCGTGTCACGCATCGCGCTTTCGGGCGCGACTGGCGCTATCCGATCACATCGAAATTTCGTGCGTAGTTTACAATCAATTCATCATTGTTGTCGTCACGGCGTCAGCCCATCAAAGGATCCACCATGAAACAGATAACCGCCATCATCAAGCCATTCAAGCTTGATGAAGTTCGTGAAGCACTCGCCGAAGTGGGTGTTACCGGCTTGACAGTGACCGAGGTCAAAGGGTTTGGTCGCCAAAAAGGGCATACCGAGTTGTATCGTGGTGCCGAGTATGTTGTTGATTTCCTGCCCAAGGTGAAGGTCGAAGCAATCGTCGACGACGCCGCAATGGATGCGGCGGTCGATGCCATCATCAAGGCGGCACGTACCGGCAAGATTGGTGATGGCAAGATTTTTGTTCAAAATGTCGAACAAGTCGTCAGGATTCGTACTGGTGAGACCGGATCGGATGCCGTCTGAAGCAAGCTTGTTTAGCGTGGTTGGCGTCGCGTTTTCTTGCGACGATGCCACGCCTGTTCCACCTGCCACATTGCTTATTTGTTGATCTATCCGCATAAAACGTTTCTTCAGATCTCCTGACTTTCTCTTCACCGGGCCAGTCGCGTCTCGACAAAAGCATCTTCTTCGTCAACGGTATCTCCAGCTACGTATCCCGGCTTGCCATGCTGGACAGGCACTCACATCAGCAATGAAACTAGATGTACATCTGAGTGACTTTAGATTATGTTGGTCTAAAACAAGTAAATGCAGAAAAGTGCGTCTGCTCTTTTAATTGAACCGGGGAATGCCATGGATAATCATTTCGAGCCTAACAATCAGGAAATACCGATGTTGACCGAACGTGAAATCGAAAGTTGTTATCTAGGGCAATTCATTCCACTGCAATACCATCACAACATGCTGATGGATCAGCGCCGGATGAAAAATTTCAAGGCGGCGATCAACGCGGTGGTGTTCCCTGGCGCAAAAGTTCTTGAGTTGGGTGGTGGCACCGGCGTCCTGTCTTTTTTTGCTGCGGCGACCGCTGAAAAAGTCTGGTGCGTGGAATTCAATCCGGACATGGTCAATGAAGCACGTCGCCTGCTCGCGCGCAACCTGCACGTCCACAAGGTCGAGGTCATCGAGGCAGATGCGTTTGACTACCTGCCGCCGGAACCGGTCGATGTGGTGATCTGCGAAATGATTCATGTCGCGATGCTGCGGGAAAAACAGGTCGACATGATGGACTCGTTCAAGCAGCGCTACCTGGCCCGTTTCGGCGGACCACTGCCGCTGTTCGTGCCGGATGCGATCATCATGGCGGTGCAACCATTGCAGCTGGACTACGACTTTGAAGGGTATAACGCGCCGATCGTGCAATTTCGCGAACTGACCCGGGATGCCGACGACACGATTGAAATGGCCGAGCCGCAGGTCTACAGCACGCTCGATTTTCAGACCGATGTCGAGCCGTTGATTAGCTGGAGCGGGCAATTCACGATGGCGCACAGCGGCACGGTCACTTCGCTGCGCTTCATTACCAAAAATGTCCTGGCAGTCCTGATGGATCAGCAATCGACCATCGACTGGCTCAATAATTTCATGATCCTGCCGTTCAATGAACCGGTCGATGTGATCGAAGGTGACGTGCTGCAGGTCAGTTTTTGTTACCGCGCCGGCGGCTCGCTACCGTCACTGCAATTGACAATGACCGCATCGGTTCCCGCGCGGCAGACCGAGCCGGATCTTGTGCTGGCCTGACGGCGATCAGGCCGGATGCAAATGTCGCGCGGCAGCTTCAAAGGTTGCCGGCAATATATCCGGCAAATCCAGTTTGACTGCTTGCGTGTACTGGCTAAAGTTGCGTTCGATCGACTTCAGATAAGCCGGGTCGTAGTGTTGCACCAGCAGTTCGTCGACCAGTAACGGCAGGTGGCCATCGCGGGCCATTGTTTGCCAGACGCCGATGCGCTCTTTGCCGTACATCGTTACCAGACAGGACAGTTGTTCGGCCAGCGTGTCGGGGGCGTCGACAAAATTGTCATATTCCTGCATCAGCAGTTGCACCCGGTGCGGTTGCGACAGGCCCAATGCGATGCACGGCGAAGCCCGGATACGTTCCATCAATTCTTCCGGCACGCGGACATTGCCAACCTTCTTGCTTTCCGATTCGACGAAGACTTCACGTCCGCTATCAAATCCGCGCAGTGCCTGCCACAGCCGGGTTTCGAACATTTTCTGGCTGGGTTGCGGCGCACTGGGCCAGCCACCGAGTACGGAGCCGCGATGTTCGGCCAGTTGTTCGAGGTCGAGTACCTGCGCACCTTGCGCGGCCAGTGTTTGCAGCAAGCGACTTTTGCCGCTGCCGGTGGTCCCGCAGACAACCCGATAATGATGTCGTGCTGCCAGTTCCGGCAGACTGGTATTGACGTGCCGGCGAAATTCCCGGTAACCGCCATCAAGCTGGATCGCCGGCCAGCCAATCTTGGCCAGGATGTGCGTCAGCGCGCCACTGCGATTGCCGCCACGCCAGCAGTAGACCAGCGGCTGCCAGTCTTTGGGCTTGTCAAGAAACGCCGTCTCGATATGCCGCGCAATGTTGTGCGCGACCAGTACCGCACCGGCTTTCTTGGCTTCAAAAGCGTTGACCTGTTTGTACAGCGTGCCGATACGGATGCGTTCGGCATCATCGAGCACAGGGCAATTGATGGCACCGGGTAGGTGGTCTTCGGCAAATTCGCCGGGACTCCGTACATCGATGATGGCGTCGAACTGTGCCAGTTGCGGCAGCACTTCGGCAAAAGGGAGCAGGGCCGGATACTTCATGAGTTCATTTGCTTAAGAGCGGCTTGAGTTGCGGCCAGATATTGTCGAGGATGATCGGATGGGCTTGCGCGGTCGGATGGATGCGGTCGGCCTGGAACAGCAGTGGCTGCGTGACCACGCCGTCGAGCATGAACGGCACCAGTGCCGATTTGGTGTCTTTCGCCAAAGTCGGGAAGATCGCGGCGAAGCGTTTGGTGTAATCGGTACCGTAATTCGGTGGCAGTTGCATGCCGACCAGTACGACCCGGGCGTTGGATTTTTTTGCGGCATTGATGATGGCGCGAAGATTTTTTTGGGTGTCACTCAGAGCCAGTCCGCGCAAGCCATCGTTGGCACCGAGTTCGACCACGACGACGGCTGGCTTGTTCTTGCTCAGCAGCGCGGGCAAGCGCGTGATGCCGCCGCTGGTGGTTTCGCCGCTGATGCTGGCATTGATCAGCGTGGCATCGATGCCATCGTCCTTGAGCCGTTGTTCGAGCAGCGCCACCCAGCCTTCGCCGCGTGCCAGCCCGTATTCGGCGGACAGACTGTCGCCGAGCACAAGCACTGCTTTTGATGCAGAATAGGCGCTCGTTGCACACATCGCCACGGCAGCCAGGACCGCCACGCGCGCCCACTTCATCACTTCCCAATTTCTTACTGACTCATTACGCATGCTTGAACTTTCCAATATGAATGTTGCTTCTGCTGTACCACTTGCCATTGAAGCCAGGCAGCTGGCCAAACGCGTCACGGATGCGACTGGTGAACTGACCATACTTGATGGTATCGATTTTACCGTGCCCGCCGGAGCGACGCTCGCTATTGTCGGTGCCTCCGGCTCTGGAAAATCGACGTTGCTCGGGCTGATGGCCGGACTCGATACGCCCACCAGCGGGACCATTTTCCTCGATGGCGTGGACTTGTTTGCGCTCAATGAAGATGGCCGTGCCGGTCTGCGCATGGCCAAGCTTGGCTTCGTGTTTCAGTCCTTCCAGTTGCTCGGTCATTTGACGGCACTCGAAAATGTGATGCTGCCACTGGAACTACGTGGTGATGATCACGCCAGGGACAAGGCTGCTGCAATGCTGGGCCGCGTCGGACTGGACAGCCGCCTGCGGCATTATCCGAAATTCATGTCTGGCGGCGAGCAACAACGCGTCGCGCTGGCGCGCGCTTTCGTGACCGAGCCGCCGCTACTGTTTGCCGATGAACCCACTGGCAGCCTGGACGCAGCTACCGGCGAGGCGGTCATCGACCTGATGTTTGAACTCAATCGGGAACGCAAATCGACGCTGGTACTGGTGACGCATGACCGCACGATCGCGGCACGCTGCGCCAGGACGATCACGATTGCGGCCGGCCGGTTGGTTGAGCCGGTACTGGTATAGCATCACCCGTCCTGTCATCCTGGCGGGCCGGTTTCAGCAGGTTGATTTCGCGCCGTATCTGCAGTGTTAATTCGCTGGCGGTGAGTCCGATCGGACCATGGCCATCACGCACCAGTACATCGGCGGCGTGACCATGCAGCCAGGCCGCACCGGTGGCAGCTTCCCATGCCGGCCATCCCTGCGCCAGCAAGGCACCGCACAAGCCAGCCAGCACATCCCCGGTGCCGCCGCTGGCCAGTGCCGGATTACCACTTGGATTGATTGCCATGTGCCCGTCGGGCCGGGCAATGATGCTGCCTGATCCCTTCAGTATCACGATGGCTTGCAGGCGTGATGCCAGCGCTGCTGCCGCAGCAGTGCGGTCGCCCTGAACGTGCTCGACGCTGCAGCCGAGCAGGCGCGCTGCTTCCAGCGGATGGGGCGTCAGCAGCACGGGTGCCGGATGCAAGGCGATCCGTTGCTGTAACGCCGGATCGGTGGACATCAGGTTCAGGGCATCGGCATCGAGCACAAGCGGGCGGCCGCTGTGCAAGACCTCGCTGAGCAACGTTGCCGCGGCAGCGCTTGTACCTAGTCCTGGTCCGGTGACCAGCACGGCCTTGCCGACATCGATGCCGCTGGCGCTGCGGCACATCAGCTCGGGATGCAACGCATCGTAGGCCGGGACCGTGCCGAGAAACGTGGCGTGGACCTTGCCGGCACCAGCGTGAAGTGCGCTGCGGGCGGCAAGGATGGTGGCACCAGTCATGCCGTCCGCGCCGCCGATGACCATCACGTCGCCGTAACTGCCTTTGTGGGAATCATGCGAACGTGGTCGCACTGCCGATCTGAATATCGCCGGCCCGGACAGTTCCAGTGCGCACGGCGGATACAGTGCGCCATCGATGCCAAGCGTGTCGACCAGAACGGTGCCGGCATGTTCGCGCCCGGCCAGTGTATGCAGGCCCGGTTTGTCGCCGATGAAGGTGAGCGTCGTGCTGGCGCGGAGGGCGGTCTGGCCGATCAGCATGCCGTGGTCGGCGTCGAGTCCGCTCGGCACATCGATGGCCAGCACGTTCAGATCGAGCCGGTTGATCGTGCGGATCAGGTCGGCGGCGGTGCCGTCAATGGCGCGTGCCAGACCAACGCCGAACAGGCCGTCGATGACCAGTGACCAGCGGCGTAGCGGTACCTCATCAATGAAGACGACCGATGTTTGTCGCGCCCTCAGTAGCGCTTGTCGTGCGTCTGCTGGCAAGCGTTCCGGATCGGCGCACAGCCGGACCATCACGTTCGCGCCCGCTTCGGCCATTTGTGCTGCCGCCTCAAGCGCATCGCCACCGTTATTGCCCGGTCCCGCCAGAACCAGGATGCTGGCATCGCGCGGTGCCACAGTCAGCAACGCCAGCGCCGTATTGGCTGTCGCCAGTCCGGCACGCTGCATCAGCGTGCCGGCAAGAACCTGCTGCAGCGCCGCCTGTTCGATCTGGCGGATCACGCTGACGCTGTAAAGCGCATGCATCGGATCAGCCGAACCGCGACAGCGTCAAACCGTCGAGATCGATGTCGGGTGTGCGGCCCGACACCAGATCACTGAGGACCTTGCCGGTGCCGAGTGCAGTGGTCCAGCCACTGGAGCCATCGTCGAGCGCCACATAGACATTGCGTACCGGCGTCGCGCCCATCACGGGCACGCCATCGGGCAACATGGTGCGCAAGCCGCTCCAGAGCGTCGCGTTGTTGTAGTTGCTGGCGTTCGGAAACCAGTCGGTCGCGACCTTGCGCAAGGTCCGTTGCGCGGCTTCCGGGACTTCCGGCGAGCGCGCCCCCGGGTCCAGCACACCGGCAATGCGTATGCGGTTGCCAAAGCGTGTGATGGTGGTCTTGTAGGTGTCGTCGGTCAGTGCGGCCAGTGGTGCTTCTTCGAAATCACGGATGCTGCAAGTCGCGCTGTAGCCTTGTACCGGCAACGCCGGCAACCGCACGCCCAGGGCATTGAGTAAGGTTGGATTTTCGATGCCGGCGGCGAGCACGACTGCGTCGGCGGTAAAACTGGTGCCATCCATATGCAAGGCCACACGGTTATCGATGCGCTCGACACGTTCAACGGATTTGCCGAAAAGAAAAGTCACGCCGATCGACTGGGCGATGGTTTTTAGTTGCTTGGCAAAGAGGGCGCAATTGCCGGCCTCGTCCTGAGGCAAATGCAAGGCGGCAGTCAATGGTGTCGCGGCGCACAGCGCCGGTTCCAGCAGACGGGCGGCCTCGCCATCGAGGATGCTGTGGGGCACTTCCATCTCTGACAGCAGAGTCAGGAGCGGTTGTGCCAGCAACACGTCGCGGGCACCGCGGAACAACTGCAAATGTCCCACCGTCTGTTCGTAATCCATTTTGTAATGCAGACGCAATTGTTCGAGCAATTCACGGCTGTAAAAACCGATGCGCTGCAGGCGCAGCTTGTTGATGCGGAAGTGCTCGGCATCGCATTCGGCGATCCAGCGGCGCGCAAAGCGCCACAGTCCCGGATCGAGTCGGCGTCGCAGAACCATCGGCGACTCTTGCCGGAACAATTGTGCAAATATTTTTCCGGGCATTCCCGGTGTGGCCCAGGGCGCTGATACCGCTGGCGCGACCAGTCCGGAGTTGCCGAAACTGGCTTCCTCGGCCACATTGCTGCGTCGCTCGATGAGGGCGACTTCATGACCGGCGGCAGCAAGGAAATACGCTGTACTGACACCGACGACACCACCGCCTATTACTGCTACTTGCATGTGTCGCATCCTTTTTTTGATCGATCCACTGTCATTACGGAGTTGTCCTTTTCGTGGGGGGAATGAAGAAGTCCAACGGTCGCTGCATCAGCCGGGAGAGCAGCGCCTTGACCAGCGCGCCGCCACGGCTGAACTGCACCTGACGCGATCGCAGCGCGACAAACAAAGCCAGACCAAAGCTTACCAGCAGATTTGCGGTGCCTATGCAAAGTATCCCAAAGAGCGACGTCAGCATGACCTGCGTACTCACCTGAAAATCCAGCCCGACCCACGCGATGGCAAGGTTGGCCGCTGAAAAAGTAATGTGTCGAATATCCACAGGTAAACCGATCAGCTGGCCGAAGGTGCCAATCGATCCCAGCAACAACCCGAAGAACAGGTTACCCATCAGGCCACCCAGATTTTTTTCGAGATAAGCGGCCACCCGCGCATGGCGGGTCGGCCCGAACAAGCGCTGCCAGCTTTGCAATTGAAGGACCCGCTGCGCCATCCGGGTGTAGGCTGCGCGGTTATCGAAATAGCCCGAAATCAGGCCGGCCAAAAACAGGCAGACACCGGCGATCGCCGCGTGGAATAACGCCAGGCTCGTGAAGGGATTGATGTCATGCAGCATGTGCTGCGCCTTGTCCGGTGACACCAGTTGATGTCCGTTGAGCGCCATCCATGCTGTAGCAATCGCCAGTGCCGTCGGAAACACAGTCATCAAGTTGCCGACCACGGCAATGAATTGGGTCCGCAGCACCTTCACGATCAGATCGGCGAGGCTGTCGATTCCGATCGTGCGGTTGTCGTTGGCATGCAGGTCAGCAGCAATGCGCGCGGCCGTCATCGCTGGCTGCTTGGTGGCGACCGTAAAGTGCAACAGGTGAATGAGCATGAAGCCGAGCGAATAATTCATGCTGAACAGGAACGCTTCGACCAGCGGCGCACTGCGCAGCGTGCTCATCAGCAGTTTTAGCAGTGCCATGAAGGCGATGATGAAACCGGCACCGGCAGACGAGCGCAACATCGTGCCGTAAGCTTCCCTGTCATCGGCGATGTAGTGCTCGCCGGTGTGGCTGGCATTTTCGGTGACATTGCGTGCCAGCAGATTGATGTTGGCCGAAAACAGTTCCCGGATCGCGTATTTGCGGTTGTGTCCCTGTGCCAGATCCAGCGCCAGATCGAGTGCCAGCTGGCGGCGCTCGGGTGTCCATGCCCGCTTGCTCTCTGCCGGTGTCAGGTCGACCAGCTGTAACAGCCGGCGCAGTCGCTCGACGCTCTGGGTGAGCCTGACCAGCAGGTAAGTGAGGGCGACGCTGGTGCCGCGATGCAGCGCATTCTTGCGGATGCGCGCAATGATGTGGTCGCATTGCTCCAGCATCACCAGCAGGTGCGCGGCGTCATCGGTGGGGGTCATCACGTCGTCGGACTGGCTTAACACATTGGCCAGGTAACGCTGGACTTCGGCATTCTGGACCAGAAACGGGGACTCGAATTTTTCGAGGTCGGGATGGATGCGAACCAGTGCCGGCTCCAGGCCCATGGCGCTGATCCGGTAGGACAAGGTCTGAATTGCTTCGAGTAACTCGACGTGCGCGAGGCGGCGGTCAACGACGGCGCTGCGCAGTGCCACATCGGTCGAGGCCGCATCGCTCGTGGCGATGGCGTCGAACAGCCTCAGCCAGTCGGCCGGCTCGATCAGACGCAACCATTGGTAGTCGGTATCAACGCGCAGGATGCGGTCGAGACAGTCGCTCAGATACAGGCTGTCAATGGCCGGTGGCAGGACCCGAAATGCCAGGCGCCGGAACAGTTCGCTGAAAAATCCATCGCTCGATAAAATGCCGGTATCGGTGTAGAGCGTGGTGTGACGGCGCTGCGATAGCACATGGAGCAGGTAGTGCCGTAATGCCGCAGCGTGGCGCGGATTACCGTTGAGTAGCTGAATCAGTGTGCGCAACCGGGCGGTCGCCACCGCGCCCTGGTTGGGCCTGGACGGACGAATCAGGGCGACCAGCTCGGACAGCGCGCCCATGTCGTTGCTGGCAGGGTGGGCAGTAATACGTTCAAGTAAATTCAGCATGCAATCGGAAAAATGGAGCGGGCGGGAAAGCTGGCCCGCAGTGTGTCATGTCCACACCGCTTGTGCATGGAGAAGTGACGACGTGGTCTGCACCGATCGTGTCGTTCGCGCGGATAGTCGGTTATTGCTGTCGCTCAGCCACGAAGATTTCAACACGCCGGTTGCGTGCGCGGCCGTTGCTGTCATTGTTCGAGGCGATCGGATCGTTGGCACCGCGACCTTCGATGGTGAAGCGGCCAGGTGCAATGCCACGGCTGATCAGATAATCGCGGGTCTTGCTGGCACGATCGACCGACAGCGGATTATTGACGGCGGGACTGCCGGTGTTATCGGTGTGGCCGACGATGGTGACGACGGTTGACGGGTTGTCGTTGAGGCTGTTGCCGAATCGGTCCAGTACCGGACGGAAATCCGGCTTGATGTCCGAGCGGTTGGTATCGAAGGAAATGTCGCTCGGGATGGCCAGCTTGAGCCGGTTGTCGGCCGTCTGGGTGACCTGTACGCCGGTGCCCTGGGTCGCTTGTTCCATCGTCCGCTTCTGGTTTTCCATGCGGGTCGACCAGACGTTGCCGATTGCTGCCCCCGCCGCCGCACCAAGTACGGCACCGCCTGCAGTGCGACCGCCGCCGCCGCCGCCGGTCGAGGCACCGAGGATGGCACCGAGTCCGGCACCGATTCCTGCACCGGTGGCGGTACCGCGCTGCGTTCCGGACATGTCGGCACAGCCGCCAAGCATGGTCGCACCGGCGATGGCTGCAATGGCTGCAATGGCGATGAGGCGGGAGGGTTGGGTTGTCGTGGTCATCATGATTCCTTTGGGTGCGGGTGCGGTTACCTGAGCAGCCAGCTGGCGCGTGCTTATTTTTTCAGCACGCTATGCTTGCCCAGGTCTTCCTTGTCAATATCGATGCCCACGGCGACCTTGGCCATCGTCAGCATTTGTTCCATCTTCGATTTTCCCGAGTCCCAGATATCGGCTTTCACGATGTCGACCCGCAGCAAGGTCAGCGATGGATCCTCCAGACCCAGCGGGAAAAACAGCTTGAACGCCGGCTTCCAGAGTTCTTCGATCAGCGCACGATCGTGCGACAGCGATGCAGTTCCGGACGATGAAATGAAGCGGTGCTCGGCAGAGTCAGCGTAGCAGAGCAGAACGGTCGGGTTTTGACGAATGTCGGCAACAGCTTCGGAATCGATCGACGTGAAGAACCAGACCGCCCCGTCGCGACCCGCCGCCTGAGTCGTGAACGGACGCGCTTCCATCAGGCCCTCCGCATCGTGCGTGACGAGCATGGCAAATTTAATGGCGTTGATTTTTTCGTAAAAAAGGGTCCAGTCATTCATCGCGTTCTCCATAGGGTAGGTAGGTTAAAAAAAGGGATGCTCAGTCGTGCATGCCGTAATGCAGCGAAGCCAGTTCATCGGCGTGATCTTCTTCGACTTCGAGGATTTCAATGAGCATGCGACGCGTGGTCGGATCGGTGGTGCCGATGAAGGTAATCATCTCGCGGTAGCTGTCGATGGCGATCCGTTCCGCCACCAGATTTTCGCGAATCATGTCTTCGAGCGTGACACCTTCGACGTACTCGGCATGGCTGCGTGCCGACAAGCCGTCGGGTGAGAAGTCAGGCGCACCGCCAAGTTGCACGATGCGCTTGGCAATCCGATCGGCGTGACCCGATTCTTCTTCGGCATGGACCAGAAATTCTGCCGCTACGGCAGTTGCATGGATCCCTGCTGCCATGAAGTGGTGCCGCTTGTAGCGCAATACGCATACCAGTTCGGTTGCCAGCGCACCGTTGAGCATGGCCAGAACGGCCTGGCGGTCACCCTGATATCCGTCGGTGACGGCACCGTCTTCGATATGTTTGCGGGCGCGCAGGCGCAGCGTGGCGGTATCGGTCAGCGTGGTGCTTGAATTCTTGGTCATGGGATGTTCCTTGTGGTGATGAGAGTGGGGGCCGGCTCGAAGGCAATCGTGCTTTCGGTCCGATGCGACGGTTGCTATCTGCTGCGCGATTGTCTGAAGACCGGCGCGGTCAGTTCGACCGGCGAGCATGAATCTTCGGCCACAGCAGGGTGCGTTATAACGGCTTGCGTCCTGAAATTACGCGCAGCAAGATCACGACGATGGCGATCACCAGCAAGATGTGGATGAAGCCGCCTATCGTGTACGACGTGACGATACCTAGCAGCCAGAGAATCAGGAGAACAACAGCAATTGTGTACAACATAATTGGGTACTTTCTATATTTTTGATTGTCAGATCGAGGGTTGTCACGCTGCCGCGCAGTGGTCTTGCGGTGTAACGCACGTTCCGCTGTGACGACGTAGGTCGCTTGTTTGCTTCGGATCGTGTCACTCCGAACCATTGCGTCAAGTTTGCTTGGATGACCATGCTATTTCTGTGCGACAGCGTACATACCCATCTGTTTTCATTCGCTGGCATGCAATGGTTTGCCAAGGCTTGCCAAGGCTTGCCAAGGCTTGCCAAAAATCCCGCAAAGCGATCGCTTGCTTGTCGCTCCAGGCAGGAGAGGGTGGTGCCATGAGCCGCATTGTTCGGGAGGGCTGGATAAAACAGCGTCTTGTTTATTGAGTTAAAGATTGACTTTATGTACGGTGCCGTACAGAGCATCGTTGACCCGGTCGCTATAGTTTGGTGTCAGACAAACGGTCTCATTAGCCGTCAAGATATCGGCACATTTCGAATAACAAGTGTGGTGTCGCCGCAGTAGTCGACCCGTGCAACTTTCATCCACTCATTTTCAGGGAGCCTCACCATGATTTTCTCAAAACGCATCAGTACTTTTTTCCTCGCCGCTGCCTTGATCTCTGTCGCCGGTTGCGCGTCGACCAGCACCAAAGAAGGCACGGGCGAGTACGTTGACGATACGGTCATCACCACCAAGGTCAAGGCCGCACTGCTCAATGATGCGACGATCAAGTCCAGAGAAATCAATGTCGAAACGTTCAAGGGCGTGGTACAACTGAGCGGCTTTGTCGTTAACCAGTCGGACGCGACCACTGCAGCAACGCTGGCACGCGGCGTCAAGGGTGTCATGTCGGTCAAGAATGACATCCGCATGAAGTAACACCGCGTTGATCGGAGTACGTCACTCCGGCACACAGTGTGAACTCGTGAATCTAGCGGCCCGGCAATTTTTGCCGGGCCGTTTTGCATGATTGATCCTGCGCCGTGACCCTTTCGATTGTGTATTTCCCTTGCCTCCAGTGAGAGATTGATGCCCTGTTCTCCGATTGAATCTGCAGACGCGGCTGACGGTCCCCTCGTCATCCTGCCACCGATGCCGGACAAGCCGGTCCTGCCTGAGCGCGTGCATGTCGATGTGCGCGGCTTGTCGCTCACCATCATCGCCGTCGTGGCGACGCTGTTTGCCCTGCAAATGGCACAAAAATTTCTCATCCCATTGGTGTGCGGGATATTTCTCACCTATACGCTTAACCCGGTTGTTGGCTGGCTGGAGCGCTGTCGCATTGCGCGTCTGTTTGGTACCGTGCTGGTGATGCTGGCGCTGACTGCCAGCATCACGGTGGTCACGACGTCGCTCGCGGATGAATTCCAGTCCATCGTCAAGACCTTGCCGGAGGCGTCGCACAAGGTTGCGCGTGCCGTGTTGCGTTACCGGTCCGGCCAGCCCAGTGCGTTGCAGCGGATGCAGGCAGCGGCGGCGGAAATCGAAGCCGCTACTTCGGGGGCGCGGAGCAACCCCAGCACCCTCTCGTCCGAGTCACCAACGGTGCGCGTGAGCGACCTGTTGCTGGCTGGTTCGCGCAGCGCGATAGTTCTGGTGGGAGAGGCCATCGTCGTCCTGTTTCTCGTGTTCTTCCTGCTGCTGTCGGGGGATACCTTCAAGCGCAAGCTGGTCAAGCTGACCGGGCCCTCCTTTTCGCGCAAGAAGATCACAGTGCATATCCTCGACGACATCAACAGCTCGATCCAGAAATACATGTCGATGCTGCTCGTGACGAATTCATTGCTCGCCGTGCTGATGTGGATTTGCTTCCGGTTGATCGGCCTCGAGAACGCCGGTGCCTGGGCGGTGGCAGCCGGACTACTTCACGTGATCCCGTATTTCGGCCCCTTGCTGGTGACGGTGGCTGTTGGCCTGATGGCTTTCCTGCAGTTCGGCACACTGACGCCCGTGTTGCTGGTGATCGGCAGTTCGCTTGGTGTCTCGTCGCTGGTGGGTACGCTGGTGACGACGTGGATGACGGGGCGCATCGCCAAAATGAATCCGGCGGCGGTCTTCATTGCGCTGCTGTTCTGGGGGTGGTTATGGGGTGTCTGGGGCATGCTGCTGGGCGTGCCGGTGGTCGTGATTATCCGGGTCGTGGCCGAACACGTCGATGGGATGCAAGTGGTGGCGGAATTGCTTGGGGAGTAGGTAACCGTTGGGGGGAATACGCGGTGACGCTTTCGCTGCTTGCGTCTGCGAGCAGCATGCGTTGGTGCGAACGCCTGGTGCAATGCCCTTCGGTTATTGCACCCTACGATGCAGCGGATATTGCACCCTTGTATGCTGTTTTTAACGGTTGATTTTGATTAGATTGATGTGGCATCAAAGATATCGGAAAGAGCG